>NZ_JBEPYQ010000005.1:51245-115149 GCF_041641335.1 Cohnella sp.
GGTACGATGTGACTTGGTGGATTGGCCGAACGTTTCTGGGCATCGGTCCTAAGCACCTGCAGGCGTATCTTGATCAATTTTGCTATTATTACAATCGCGGCAGATCCACCCTCTACGTTCAATTACTCGCGGATTGCATCCATTCTTCTAGAATCACCTATGCTGAACTCACAAAGTCCAGTGGCCGTTCCCGGTCCGGCAGATTGACGCGAGCTTCACGACAACAATCGCTTAAGCTTGGATGATCTGCTCCTTTTCGAACGGAACGAGGCTAATCCCTCACACTCCACAATCTCGTTCTTTTTCAATGGCTATGTATATCCTGATGTTGATCTTTACGACAAGAAAACCGCCTCGTTGAAGAGACGGTTTATTGAGCTATCGTACCCGTTAGTTGAGTTCCTCTAATTTGGTTATGCATTGATTTCCGTTAAAGTTCATTTATCACGAAGTCCCCCGAGTTAGAACAGGTTGCAGCGAGCGCGATACGGGTAGTCGATGCGGGAGTACTTCCTCGTTCGGGATCGAGGGTCGCCTAGACCCGGAGCGTGAATGCAGTGTTTATATGTATATTTCAGTTAATTATCCCTTTAAACGTCACTCATTTATTATCAAGTTGTTCCGCCAAACCGATTAGAAGTCCTTCATTTCCACGGATGTAGCAGAGCCGATAAGAGTCCTCGTACTGAACCACTTCGCCAACAAGCTGAGCACCATGTTTAGTGAGTCTGGATACCACTTCGTCAATATCTTCAACGGTGAACATGACGCGTAGATAACCGAGGGCATTTACAGGAGCGGTCCGATGATCTGATATAATAGGTGGGGTGAGGAATCGCGAAAGTTCAAGCCGGCTGTGGCCATCTGGGGTAACCATCATAGCAATCTCTACACACTGTGAACCCAGCCCGGTTACACGACCAGCCCATTCCCCTTCGACAGTAGCTCGCCCTTCAAGCTTCAAGCCAATCTCCTCGAAGAAAGAGATTGCGTTATCAAGGGATTCTACAACGATACCAACATTGTCCATTCTTAGTAATTTGTTTTTTGCCATAGTTTTATCTCCTCATCTGTACAAATTTATTACCTGATCATCTTCATCGCTTTATTCTACCAGGAATTACTAATTACTTCCAAACTTCTAAGAGAAAAGGCACTACATTCATATTCAAAATATGGTGCAGACAACCTGAGCAGACGGGATACCGGCAAAAGAACGGAAAAGGCGCTACGTACGTATTCAGAACTGGCGCAAAAAACTGACTGGACGGGATACCGACAAAAGGAGGAAAAAGAAACTACATACAGATTCAGAATGCGGTGCAGAAAAACTGACTGGACGGGATAGCGGCAAAAGAGGCTGGGAACGGTAACTCAGCACAGGAGCACAGGCTTTCCGCCGCCGATCGGCACGAAACGCCCGCACTCCCTATATCGCTGTATTCCTGTATTCCTGTATTCCTGTATTCCTGTACTCCTGTACTCCTGTACTCCTGTACTCCTGTACTCCTGTACTCCTGTACTCCTCTATCGCTAGATTGCTATGTCGCTATATTCCTGTATACCTAGATTACTGTGTTGCTAGCTTGTTATGTCGTTATGTCGCTTAGCCGTCCAGCTTCACGATCCACAAATCGCGGCCCGGCAGCTCGGTCTCGCCGCTCAGTGTGCGGCCGCTCAGCAGATCGACGCCCGTCCGGTCGCCCAGAGATACCGAAGCGGCTTCAGCATTGTGATTCAAGACGAACAAATAGCTCGTTCCGTCCTTCTCCCGCACGGTCGTCTCGACGCCTTCCGGGGCCGAGGCGACCTGCGGCGCGATGCCGCGGGAGGCGCACAGCTTCGGCAGCCAATCCTGCAGGAACGCTTCCTCCGGACTCGTCGCCAAGTACCATGCCTCCCCGCTTCCGAACCGGTTCACCGTCAGCGCTGGCATGCCATGGTAGAAATCTTCGCCGTACTCGGCGACGACTTCCGCTCCCTCCGAATGAACGAGATCGCACAGCATGCCGCAGGAATACGAGGCCCGCAATCCATCTACCGGATTTCGGACGACGATCGTGTTGCTCTGGCTAGGCAGCAGCGCGTCGATCTCCTCAGCCCAGATACCGAGCAGCTTGCGCAGCTCTCCCGGATACCCGCCAAGCGTGACGAGATCGTTCTCGTTCACGATGCCGCTGAAAAACGTCGTGACGAAAGCGCCGCCGCCTTGCACGTAATCTTCCAACCGCTTTGCGACTCCGGGCTTGACCATATAGAGAACCGGCGCGATGACCAGATCGTATCCGCTCAAATCCGCTTCGACGGACACGACGTCCGCCGCGATGTTCGATTTGTACAGCGCGTCGTACATCTTGTGCGCCTCGTTGACGTACTTCAAGGCCACGGTCGGACCGCTGGACAGCTCGACCGCCCACCAGTTCTCCCAGTCGAACAGGATAGCAACCTTCGCCTGCACGCGCGCGTCCAGCAAGGAATCTCCCAGCTCGAACAGCTCTCGCCCCAACTCAGCGCACTCCCGGAAGACACGCGTATGCTCGTGGCCGACGTGCTCGATAACCGCGCCGTGGTATTTCTCGCACGCTCCGATCGAGCGTCGCAGCTGGAAGAACATAACCGTGTCCGCGCCGCGCGCCACCGCCTGGTAGCTCCACAGCCGCATGACGCCGGGACGCTTGAGCGAATTGTACGGCTGCCAGTTCTGCTGACTCGGCGTCTGCTCCATCAGCATGAACGGCTGGCCGTCCTTCAAGCCGCGCATCAGGTCGTGCATCATTGCCGTATAGCTATGCGGCGTATCGAGGCCGGGGTAGTTGTCCCACGAGACGACGTCCAGCTCCTTCGCCCACTTGTGGTAATCCAGCTCCTTGAACGCGCCCATCAGGTTTGTCGTCACCGGAATGTCCGGGGTATGCTTTTTCACCGCGTCGTATTCCAGCTTGTAGCATTCCAGCAGACTGTCCGATTGGAACCGGCAGTAATCGAGCGATATGCCCTGGAAGTTGGACGCCGTCCGGCCGTTCAGTCCCCGCCATTCCTCACTCAGCGCACTCGGAGGCACAATGTCCTCCCAATCGTAGAACGTATGGCCCCAGAAAGCCGAGTTCCACGCCCGGTTAACCGCCTCGATCGATGCGTACCGACCCTGCAGCCATTTGCGGAAAGCTTCCGCGCAATTGTCGCAATAGCAGTAGCCGCCGTATTCGTTGGAGATGTGCCAGATGAGCAAAGCCGGATGGTTTTTGTACCGCTCGGCCAGCTTCTCCGCCATCCTCACCGAATATTTGCGGTACGTCGGACTGTTCGGGCAGGAATTGTGGCGACCGCCGAACTTGCGTTTGCGCCCGTCGAAATCGACCCGCAGCACGTCCGGATACTTCCTCGCCATCCAGGCCGGATGCGCCGCCGTGCTCGTCGCCAGGCAGACGCCGACGCCGCCGGCTTGCAGCTTGTCCATCATTTCGTCCAGCCAGCCGAATTCGTAAGTCTCCTCGTCCGGCTGGTTGCGCGCCCACGCGAATACATTAAGCGTCGCGACGTCGATGCCGGCCAGCTTGAACATTCTCGAGTCCTCGTCCCAGACCGACTTCTCCCACTGGTCCGGATTGTAATCCCCGCCGTACCATATTTTCGGCTTATGCGCATTGATCATCGAAGGCACCCCATCATATTGTAAAATGTCGTATCTAATTCGATTATATAGGCAGGACAGAACCTTAACCCATATAATAAAATAGTATAGACATATAAGAATATGGAGGTAGTATAGAGATGATGCGCCGAGCCGTTCCGCCTATTCCCGCGGAATCCCTGCCCTTGCAGCTGGAGACCATCGGCAACAACCCCGATCAGGAGCCGATCCGGCGCCCCGAAGGGTATCCCTGCTATCACTGGCTGCAGACGATCGAAGGAGAAGGGGAGCTTCGCGCGGACGACATGAGCTTTAAGCTGCCGGAGCGGTCCGGCATTTTGCTGCCGCCGAGACGGCGGCATTACTACTTCGCCAAAAGCCCCGTCTGGAAAACGGCCTACGTCACGTTCGCGGGAACGATGGCCGACGGGCTCGTCTCGGAACTGGTCGGCTCGCTGCCTGGCAAGATCCAATGGGATGGCGGCGACGATGCGATAACGGAACAAACGGAGAACATGCTGAGGCTGGCGGAATCGGGACAGGACGCGTCGGGGTGGCAAAGCTCGGCGGAGATGTACCGGTTTCTGACGCTGCTGCGGACGAACGGAAGAAGCAACAACCTGCCGTCCCTGAACCGTCGTTTGGAGAGGGTTCAGGACTTGCTCCAGTGGCTGGAAAAAGAATACGCCAACCCCGACTTGGGGTTGGCGGTTATGGCGGAAAGATTGGGCATCGGCGAGCGTCAGCTGAACGAGCGGTTCCGGCAATCGTTCGGGCAGACCGCTTACGCCTACCTCATCCAGCTGCGCCTGCGCAAAGCGAAGGAGTGGCTGCCCTCGCGGCCGGACTGGAGCGTGCGCCGAATCGGCGAGGCGGTCGGGTTTCGCGACGCGAGCCATTTCGTCGCCACCTTTCGCCAGAAGGAAGGGTTGACGCCCGAGCAATACCGCAGGCTTCACGGCCCTTCGCCGATCGTTGCGGACGAAAAGGAGGGTCTCCGGTTCCACCCGAGGAACAGCGACACGTAGACGATCAGAATGAGCGAGCCGAACAGAAGCGTGAATCCGGCCGCCTGCGCGTTGATTCCTTCCAGCACGCCTTCAATCAGGCGGAACGGGCTGAACAGTACGTCCCAGCTGTTCAACCGGACAACTCTGCCCAGATAGACGCCGAAGCCTCCCAGGAATGATACCGTCAAGATGAACGCCCAACCCGCCATCAAACCGAGGTAATGGCTGACGATCTCGTGAAAATGCCGCATCGACAAGTAACCGAGCAACAAGCCGCACCAGGAGAACAAAAAAAACATGATGAGGTCGTACCATAGAAGCAAGCCGTCCTTATCGTAACGATTGTAGAACGTATCTAAAATGAGGTGGACAAAATCGGTCGTCAAGTAGGGCGCATTCGGGTACAAAAGCAGCCAAGCGACGCCTAGCACCGCCAGTCCCGTTCCCAGAACCGCGCCCCGGGCGACGCGAACAAGAGTCAAGGCCGCCATCGATACGATCAGCGGAAGCCAGGCGAGGAACAGATTCCATAACAGGAACCTGTACTGCACGTCCTCCATCCGAAGCGCCCTTATCGCGATAAGAGCCGCGCATAACACCGACGTCGCAGCCAGCACGTAAAACAGCGGTTCGACGATGTCGGGAGCGAATCTTGCTTTTCTCGATTTCCCCATTTTCTCTCCTCCTTGTTGCCAAATAAGCCGAAAGGCTTTCTCTAGCAAGTGCCCCGAATAGGCAAGCGAGCGCGCATCAATGCGCATCTGTCCACAATTGTACCAAAAGTGGAGCTCGTTTCCCAATCGCCCCACTGACCGAAACGCTCTCCATCCGCGTGAAATTTGAAAGATTGTCGGAGACGATTCAGATAAGGATAGCGGATTTTATACTTTCTGAATCGTCTATGTAAAAAAGCCGCCATCATTGGCGGCTTTCCTTGCCGAGCAGAGATCGATCTGGCCCGGACGCCATTGCTCTAAGCCTGCCGAGATTAATCGGTCGCTTATGCATTCCCGCATCCATTGCCATTGCCTTGGCCGCAGCCCTTGCCTTTATCGCCAGCGGCACGTATGACCGTGATCATATAGGTTTTCGTATCGCCATTCTCCGCCGTCACCTCAATCGCGATCGCCGACTTCCCCATCGGCAGCGAAGCCATGTAGATGCCGTCGGCTGCCTCCCCCCCGATTCGAACCCTCGCCTCCGGATGAGCGGTGCGGAATGCCAATTCCAAGCTCGACACCCCGCGCGCCACCCTCACCGTGTAGGATGAGATTGAGGGAGCGAATGCCGGATTCAACTCGCCGGGAACGATCGACAATTGTTCAAGATCCGCGTTAGCCGACAGCTCTTCTATCGTAACCGACGTTCCTTCCGATTGATGATAGTTCAATCCCGTATTGTTAAGCACATTGCCGCGGAGAACGATCTCCGTTCCGGCCGCGATCTGGATACCATTCGTATTGTCGATGATCGTATTGCGTTCAATCCGTACCTGATGCGGATCGCCGGCACCGACATTGTTGGCGTTCTGGTCGCCGGGATCGCGCTTCAGCAGGATGCCCCAGAAGTCTGCCGCCGTATTGTTGAGAATGCTATTGCCGCGAATGATCGTTCCGGGACCGTTCATAACCAGGATACCGCTCGCACCCTCGACCTGATCGGTCAGTTCGATCCGATTTCGCTCGATCACCGTATCCGGCGTTCCCATCGTAACCGCGATACCCTCGCGGCTATTGCGGATGATATTGTCGTGGATATAATTTCCCGGCCCCGACTTGCTATGGTTGCTCGGCGCCGTGCCGCCGGTGTTGCCCAGTCCGATGCCGCCGCCGGTCAGGATATTCGTAATGAGGTTGCCGTAAATTTCGTTCAAATATTCCAATTCGCCATGCAGATCGATTGCGTCCAGCTTGATCCGGTCGAACCGGTTGTTGCGGACGACGTTGTTATGCGCGACAAACTGGATCAACACCCCGTGGCGCAAGTATGGCCCCTCGAAAACCGAATTTTCGACTACGTTCCAGATCGTATCATTAGCGTACCCGAGCCGGTCGACCTTGGCGATTCCCTGGATCGAGACCCCATAGCCCGCTCCGCCGCCACCTACATCCGTAGCATTCCGGAACGCGCTGTTGCGGATGACGATGTCTCGGCTGTTGTCGATTCGTACGCCCATTCGCATATATTTCTCGACCGTCACGCGTTCGACCGTAATGCGATAGGACGGATCCTCGCCGAAATTCGCGATGACGATCTGGCTGTCGGGTCCGCCCGCCGCGGGATTATTGTTGCGGTGGTCGGTTGAATATTCCCCGTCCCAGGTCGAAGTTAGCGTCAGATCGGAGATGACGAGATCGTGCTGTCTCGACGCCTTCAAGGCGGCGCTATTCCTCACCTTGTCGAGCGATGTTTTCAGGATTGTACCGGTCTCGCTTTCTCCGCGGAGGTTGACCCCCGACTTCAGAGCGAGATTCGTGACGCCGTCCGGCGCGCTAAGCAGATTGTACACGCCATTGGGCAGATAGACCTCGTCTCCTGCTTCCGCGGCCTGAATCGCGGCTTGAATCGCCGGACGGTCGTCCTGATTGTTATCCAGCGGGTCCGCGCCGTAATCGAGCACGTTGATCGAACGTCCCGTCACCGGATTTGGCGTGTGGAGCGGCCGCACGGTCCCGTCGGCCTCCCGCATGCCGGGTTGGGTGAACGGCACCGCTCCATCGGGGCGGCCGGGCTCCGTATACGGAATGAGGGCTACCGGCGTATCTCCATGCGCAAAAGGCGGGTAAAGATGGACAGCCGTCAGGCTCGTAAATACGGATCCGTCCGAATTCCCGTAGCCTGTAATCCGTACATAACGGGCATCCGCATCGGGGATATCGAACGGCTGCATCGCTGTCGTACGGCCATTGCTCGATCCCTCGAAGCCCGCAGTCCATACCGAACCGTCGGAGGACGTCTCGATCCGGATGGACGTCGTTCGCATATCTCCCTTGTAGAAGGCGATCCCGACGTAGCCGATCCGCCGGATCTCGCCCAGATCGAATCGGATCCACTGCCCTGCCCCGGCGGCCGACCACCGCGTATATAGATTATTGTCCAGCGTGTTGAATTCGGGATTCCCGTCGCTGCCGCTAGCGACGACATCAACGACCGGAAGCGGCTCGATCGGAGCGGCTAACGACGCACGCTCAAGGGTGAGCGGCTGGCTCACATTGCCGGCGACATCGATTGCCGTCACCGTGAACGTATACGCCGTCGCCGGCGTCAGTTCCTGCACCCGGTAAGATCCGGTATCCGTGGTGCCCTGCAGCACGCCGTCTCTGTAAATGCGGTAATGCGCGACGACCGTATTGTCAGCCGCCTGAGGCCAACTCAGTTCGACGAAGTCCGTACCCAGGTTGGCTGCGGACAACTTTCCGCCCTCCGGCCATATGGGCGGATCCGAATCATTCCCATAATCGATTTCCTCGCTGACGACCAGCCGCGGCTTCGGATTGCTGCTGCTCGTCGTTTCCTTGGAATAGACGTTTACCGATATGCCGCTTTGCCCCGCATCGCCAACGATGAAGGCAACTTGGCTCCGTCCCTGCGCAATCCGGCTTTGGATATAATCCGTCACGTCGACCTCATAGAGCCTCGTCGTGCCGGAATCGACAGTAAATGAGCCGATCAGCGCCGTCGGATCGAGGCTCGTAACCGGGGCGTTGTTCCAGGTCAGCTCCGTTTCGGACCAGGAAAGATCGTCCAAACCGAATACGGACAGTTCCACGCCGAGTCCCGAGGAGCCCGTTTTCGCCGAGACATACATCTTATACGTGTAGTCGGCTGACGATGCCGAAGTGATGTCGTACTTGAAATAGACGATCTTCGACTTGGAGGAATCGGAAGAGATGCTGAATAAGCCGACGCTGGATCCCGTTTTCTCGTTGAAGTTCGTACCGGCATTGGCCGCCGTGCTGTCGATGGCCGCATCGTCCGTCGGCATCAGGGTCGCCACCTCGGTAACGATCTTCTGCGGCGGTTCCGGATTCGGATCAGGGTCAGGCTCCGGATCGGGCGAGGGTTCCGGATCCGGATTCGGGTTCGGGCCGTATCCCGGCTTATACACGATCGGCTCCGTCACGACCCGGTTCTTTACATGCTGGTCCAAGAACGCCCACGCCTCGGCAGTGGCGATCGTTTTGGCCACGCCGGTGAAGCCATGGCCTTGCCCCTCGACGAGTTGGAAATCGACCGGTTGCACGCCGCCTGCCGTTAACTGGTTTTTTAAGACGATGCTTTGATCATAGGGTACGGTTCCGTCCGCCGTCCCGTGGCGAATCCAAAACGGCGGATCGTCGGAGGATGCGTAGGTTCCGGGCATCGCCAGCCGTGCCTCGTTGGGCACCGACAGTGCCGGATGGCCGCCAAGCAGTTTCGTAACGGACCCGTTCCCATTTGCGAATTCCGTCGTAAAGTCCGCCGGACCGAACCAATCGACAACAGCCTGCACGCGTGTGGAGTATTCCGGATACCCCCCCGTGCCCTCCAGATCGGGAACCGGCACCGTGTTGCCGTTGTCCAGCAAGATCGGCTGACCAGCCGGCAGATCGGCTGTCGTGCCGAGCAGCGCTGCCAAATGGCCTCCCGCCGACGAACCCCAGACTCCGATTCGGCTCGGATCGATATGGTACTGTTCGGCATTCGCCCGCAGGTAGCGGATTGCCAGCTTCACGTCCTGAATCTGCGCGGGATAAGGCGCTTCCGGCGTGAGCCGATAGCTGAGCGTCACTCCGATATAGCCTTTGGCAACGTAGTTGCAAATGGCTGGCAACGCAGATTTCCGATCGCCGTGATTCCATCCGCCGCCGTGAATATATACTACTACCGGCATCGGCTCATTTGGGGGCGTCTCCGGCACGGCGATGGACGTGTAAAGCTTGCGGCCGCCGGCCATGCCGATCTCGACGTCCTCGTACAACGTGACTCCGGCAGGCGGAACGAACGGCGGCGTCTCTACCGGATCCGGAATCGGCACGGGTGTCGGTGCCGGCTCTATTCCAGGGATTCGCTGTCCGCTCACCGAAAAACTGTCGACATACATATTCCCCATCATCGTCTCCCCGACCCGAAAACGAATTTTAATATTCGGATTGTTGTTTGCGCTGCTGTCCAGAGACCATGACTTCAACGTATTTCCCTGACTCGTCGTACCGGCCGGAAGCTTAAACTCCTCAAGCGACGTCCAGTCGGCCCCTCCGTTGCCGGACCACTCGACTACGATGCTGCCGGAGCTGTACGACGACGCCCGCGTATAATACCTCACGCTTATATTCCCGTACCCGGCCAGATTCATCGGCAATGCCAGCGCGTCCGCGCCGTCGATCTTGACCATATTCGGGACGGAGGGCGCCGAGGCCGACGCCGATGTCCGAGCTGCGCTGCCGCCGCTGCCCTCCTGAATCCATGGAGGCGGCACCGTCACTCCGCCGCCCGACCCGAACACATCCGGGTCGTCGAACGTCTCCGCATAGATCTCGAGCTCCGGTCCTTCCGGATCCGGGATCGGTTCGACCGGTCCGGATACCGGTCTGCCGTTCACCTCGACTTCGTCGATGTAGACCGCATGGCTCCCGGAATTTGCGGCAAAGCGCAAGCGCAGATCAGCCAGATTTCCGGCTATCGCCGGCAGGTCGAATTGCTTCTTCATGAATGTACCTAGCGGACTTTGGATGACCTCTAGATTCTGCCATTGCGTCCCGCCGTCGGTCGAAAATTGCACGGCCAGTTGTCCTGCGTAGTTACTTCCCGTCTTGTAGTAAAAGCCGAAACGAATATCCTCGTACCCCTCCGTGCTGATCGACAATCGCAACGCGTCGGTGTTGTCCAGCTTGGCGCTGTGCTCCCCGGCATATCGCGTCGGCGAGAGTCCCGCTTGACTGGCGCCTCCCTCCTGAAGCCAATTGTCCAGCGTCTCCATCCCGTCGCTGAAAATCGTCCATGCTGCTCCCTCCGCTGCGTACAGGTTCGGAGCATGCGATGGAAACGGCCCTATCCCTCCCAAGCAAACGCATAGAAAGATCATGAACACCTTAAAATTCGACCTTCTCGTCAAGCTCATCATCCCTTTCTCCCTTCACGGATAAATGATGATCGCCATGCATGAAAGCGCTTCATTTTTAAGGGTAGCATCGAATCCGCAACAGAAGAAAGGGACTATTTTTAGGTGCGATTTGTTTTATTTTAGATTTTCCGGAAAATGCAGCGAGTGCCGACGTTTCCGCCGGCACTCGCAACTCGCATAGGTGGACCTCCTGCGACGATTTTACTAGATCGGTTACATGGATAAAGACCGTATCCATTTCCTGTTGGCGGTCGGACTTTTCAATACCGTCAACTTCCTCCTCGCTTATCGAATGCGTTTATCCGCCAGCCCCGCCGGCCTGAAGCTGCTCCAGCTTGCGCACGTACTTGCACACCGTCGACACGTAGGTGGCGTGCGACCAGGTGAGCGGAGCGACCGACAGCGGCTCGCCCGTCTCCGGGTGAAGCTGTTCCGGCAGATTGCCGCCCGCGAGCGCGAAGCCGGCTACCCTCTCCAACGTACGGCGCGGCTCCTCCAAACCCGACGGGTCCCTTGCGGTCTCGATCTGGAAGTTCGCCACCCACAGCGTGCAGATGATCCACGGATTGCCTGGCACGCGTTCGATGTCATCCGACTGGCGGAAATAGTAGTCGTTCGTGTAGCGGGCGATGCCGCCGATGTCGGTGTTGATCCGCAGCCTCTCCGAGATCGCGCCCATCGTCTTCGCGACCCGCTCGTCGTCCGCCGGGAACACGCCGAACTCGAACAGGCCGAACATGCTGCTCTCCACCGTCATGTCCTTCACCCACTCGCCGTCCTGGTGCACGAGCCCGCGCGCGTACCGCCCCGACTCCTCGTCCCACAGCCGCTCCTCGATGCCGCGCTTGACGCGCTCGGCCACTTCGCGATACTGGTCGCTGCGGTCGTAGTCGCCGAACAGGTCGGCGAAATACGCGGCCGCCATCAGCCCGCCGTACACCGAAGCGACCGTGTACGTCCAGATACCGTAGCGCTCCTCCCACAAGTCGTAGCTCGGCTTCGGCAGATCCAGCCCCGGCTCCATGTAGTCGCACAGGAAAGCGGACGCCTTGCGGATGAGCGTGCCGTACAGCGACTGCGCCAGCTCGATCTCGCCGTGCCGCGCGTAATCTTTCCAGAGCGCGTACAGCACGAGCGCCGTCTCGTCCTCCTGGATCGGCAGCCGCGGCACGCCGTTCACCACGTAAGGATGCCAGCTCGACCCGACCGTCCCGTCCGGGTTGTACTTGTGGTGCAGATAACCTTCCGGAGACAGGTTGCGTCCGCAGAAGCGGAAGAAGGAGGCGATCGTGCCGTGATAGCCGGCCAGCGACATTGCGTCCGCGATCAGCGCGCCGTCACGCGGCCACATGTAGCTGTAATGATCCCGATTGTACTGCAGAATGTCCGTGTCGTTCGCCGCGATAATCGCGCCGCGCTCGTCGGTCTGCGTCTTGACGATGAGCAGACTGTGCTTGAACTGGCGGACGACGGCGGACGGCAAGTCCCCGAAGCTGCTGCCGACGCGCGACAGCCAGTGGTTCCAGTAGATGACGATGCGGCTGAGCAGCTTCTCGGGATGGCTCTCCTGCACGTACTGATCGAGCCGCTTGACCTCCTCCATGTTGTCCCCGACGGACATCCAATAGTAGACGGTGCGTTCGCTCCCCGCAGGCACCGACGTGCGGAAGCTGATCGTGCTGTCCACCGACCCCTGCGAGATGGCGTTGCCCATCAGCTCTCCGTCTTCGGCGTCCCGCCATGTCCCTTCGGCCGAATGGAACCTTTTGATACCGGTAGAAAACTGAAAGATGCCGCCCTGGTCCGACTTGCCGTTAAACATGAAATACGACGATCTCTTATAATGGAAAATGGTGCGGTTAGTCGGATAGAAAGCGGCTGTATCCCCGACTTCGTTGCCGTCGATCATCAGGTCATGGTGGAAAAATACCCGGACGTCCCGTTCGTGTTCCCGCAAATTCCGCACGACGACGCGCTTCAGATAGATGCTCTCCCGCTGATGAATGCCGTCGTTCAGCTGCAGCTCCAGCCCCAGCCGATCATGACGCGCCGTGACGTTCGTGACGAGCGAATCCTCGATGTATCCGAGCTCGATGACCCAATCCGGATCGTCCAGCCAGGCGAAAGCTCCGTCGCACCAAATGCCGAACCGGCAAGCGTGCCCCCCGACGTGATTGAGCTGTCCCACGTACGGGAAATAAACGTCCCGTATAAAACAGCTGCTGTCCAAATTGACGAGCATTTTTCCGTTTCCGATGACCAGATGACGTGCCATGCTATCCTCTCCTTCTCAGCTGACGAGCTCGCGGTATAATTTGCAATAAAGCTTAGCCGATGACTCCCATCCGTAATCCTTTTTAGCGCCGTTAGCCACGATCCGCTCCCAATGCTCGCGGTCCCCGTAGAACGCCAGAGCGCGGCGAATCGTGTACAGCATGTCGTGCGCCGTCGGCGGGCCAAACGTAAAACCGTTTCCCGTACCGGTATATTCGTTATACGGCGCAACCGTGTCTTTCAGCCCGCCCGTCTCGCGCACGATCGGCACCGACCGGTAGCGCAGGGCGATCAGCTGGCTGAGTCCGCACGGCTCGAAGCGCGAAGGCATCAAGTACATGTCGGAGGCCGCGTAGATCCGCCTCGCCAAGCCTTCGTTAAAGCCGAACCAGAGCGCCATCTTGTCCCGATTGGCCAGCAGCGCGTCCCTCAGCATCGCTTCGATGCCGGGCTCGCCGGAGCCGAGGACGACGAGCTGAACGTCCAGCTCCATCAACTCCGGCAGCGCCTCCGCGATCAGGTCGAAGCCCTTCTGCTGCGTTAGCCGGGAGACGATGCCGACGAGCGGAACGTCCTCCCGCTCCGGCAGGCCAAGCTCCCGCTGCAGCGCAAGCTTGTTCTGGAGCTTCTTCTCCAAGGAGTTGCGGTAGTTGACCGCCAGGTGAGGATCGCTCATCGGATCGTACACGTCGGTGTCGATCCCGTTCAGGATGCCCCACAAATCTTGCGCGCGTTGGCGGATGACGCCGTCCAGCTTCTCCCCGTACTCCTCGGACTGGATCTCGTGCGCGTACGTGTAGCTCACCGTGGACAGCTTGTCCGCGAAGCGCAGCCCCGCCTTCATGCAGCTGGCCGCCCCGTAAAATTCCAGGCTGTCCTGCGTAAACGAATCGTCTCCCGTCGACAGCAGATCCTGGAGCAGCTCTCTGGAGAAGACGCCTTGATACTGCAGGTTGTGAATCGTGAACACCGTCCGAATGTCCCGATAGCCCGGCCGGTTGGCGTATCTCGTCTTCAACAGGAACGGAATGAGACCCGTCTGCCAGTCGTGGCAGTGCAGAATGTCCGGCAGCCGATCAAGCTTGTCCAGCATCTCCAGCACGGCGAAGCTGAAGAACGCGAACCGTTCCGCTTCGTCGCCGTATCCGTACAAATACCCCCGCTTGAAGTAGAACTCGTTGTCGATCAGAATGAAGCGGACTCCGTCGACCGTTACCTCCTGAACGCCGCAATACTGCGTTCGCCACCCGAGCCGGACTTCCATGACGGCGATCGTCGTCACGGCGTCCGCGATCGCCTGCGGAATTTCCCCGTACTTGGGCAGGACGACCGTCACCTCCGCCCCCTGCTTCGCCAGCGCCTTGGGAAGGGCGCCGGCGACGTCGGCCAGCCCGCCCGTTTTCACGAGCGGCATCGCTTCCGATGCCGCGAACATCACTCTCATTCGCCCGCCCCCTCTTCGTCTGTGAACAAACTCTCTTAAATCACCTTGCGCTTGAGCGCGATGAACGGCACTTCCGACGAACCTCTGAGCTGCGTCTGCGGGCGAATCTCCACGTCCTTATCCAGAATGCAGCTGTCGAGCGCGCCGTTCTCCCCGATGACGCCGTTCTGCATGACGATGCTGTTGCGGACGACCGCGCCCTTGGAGACTTTGACCCCGCGAAACAGAATGCTCCCCGTGACCGTTCCTTCGATGTCGCAGCCGTTGGCGATCAAGGAATGCGTGACGTCGGCCCCGCTCCGGTAATGCGTAGGCGGTTCGTCCTTGACCTTCGTGTAGATCGCGCTCGGCTTGAAAAACAGCTCACGCCACACTTCCGGCTGTAGCAGTTCCATGCTGTGCCGGTAATAAGCGGCGATGTTGTTGACGACGCCGAGCACGCCCTCGTGCATGTACGCGTGCACGCGCAATTGGTTCAGCCGGGACAAGATTGAATGCCTGACGAAATGATCGCGCCCTTGGGCCAGCGACGTCTCCACCAGATCAAGCAGCAGCTCCTTGCCGAGCACGTACATCTCCATCGAGACGATGTCGCTGTCTAGACGTCCGAAGTGATCCTGCATTTCGACGATCCGTCCGGTCTCGTCGACTCTCGCCTTCCTGGCGAGGCCGGGCGTCCCTTCCGGGGTTTGCTTGCAGACGACGGTAATGTCCGCCCCCGATTCGCGGTGCTGGTCGAGCACCTTGGCGAAATCGACGTTGCATACCATGTGGCTGCGAGCGATAACGACGTGATCCGAGGCGCTGCGGGCGAAGTAGTCGCGATGCCGGTAGAAATGGTACAGATCCCCTTTGCCGAAATCCGTCTGATCCTCCATCGACGGAGGCAGCACGAACAATCCGCTCTGCTTCCGGTGCAGATCCCAGTTCGCTCCGGAGCCAAGATGGTCCATCAGCGACCGGAATTTCCGGTGCGCGAACACGGCTACCTTCGGAATGCCGGAATTGACCATCGAGGACAGCACGAAATCGATCAGGCGGTATCTGCCGCCGAACGGCACCGTCGCCAGGCAGCGGTTGGCCGTCAAGGCTTCCATCTCGTCCGCTTCGTGAATCAGGTTGATGACTCCCGTCAAGGGCAGCTTCATACCGGTTCAGCCTCCTTTTGCTCCTCGGGCAGACGAATCGTCTCTCCGCTTCCTACGACCGCGATTTCCGCCGCATCGACGCTGCCGACCCGGCAGCCGTCCCCGACGACGGCTCCTTCGCCGACGATCGCGCGAATGATCTTCGCGTTCTTGCCTACGACCGCGCCGGGCATCAGAATCGAATCCTCCACCAGACTGCCTTCGCCGACCTGCGCGCCGTTGAACAGCACCGAACGGTTAACCGCGCCTTCGACGACGCATCCTTCGTTAATGAGGGAACCTTGCACTCTGGCGGTCGGCGCCACGTATTGCGCGGGCTGGTTCGGGCTTGCCGTAAAGATTCGCCACGAACGGTCGTTCAGCTGCAGCGACGGACGCTCCTCCAGCAAATCCATGTTCGCCTCCCACAGGCTGTCGATCGTACCGACGTCCTTCCAATAGTCGCTGAATTGATAGGAAAACAGCCGCGCACCGTCCTCCAGCAGCGTCGGGATGACGTCCTTGCCGAAGTCGCCCGACGACTGCCGGTCCGCCTCGTCCCGGATGAGCGCCTCCTTCAGCACCGACCAGGTGAACATGTAGACGCCCATCGACGCCAGGTTGCTGGTCGGATTTTTCGGCTTCTCCGCGAATTCGACGACCCGTCCGTCCTCGTCCACGCTCAAAATGCCGAATCGGCTCGCGTCCGCCCACGGCACGCTGATGACGGCGATCGTGGCGTCCGCGTTGTTTTTCTTATGAGCATCCAGCAGCAGGTCGTAGTTCATTTTATAAATGTGATCTCCCGAAATGATCAGCACGTATTCGGGATCGTAGCTTTCAATGAAGCCGAGGTTCTGATAGATGGCGTTGGCCGTGCCCTTGTACCACGTGCCGCCCTTCTGGCGGACGTAAGGCGGCAGGACGTGCATGCCTCCCTCGCGCCGGTCGAGCCCCCAAGGGGAACCGATTCCCAGATGCTGGGTCAGCACGAGCGGCTGATATTGCGTCAGCACCCCGACCGTCTCGATGCCGGAATGCACGCAGTTGCTGAGCGTAAAGTCGATGATCCGGTATTTTCCACCGAAAGGCACGGCGGGTTTGGCCAAATCCTTCGTGAGAACGCCCAACCGGCGGCCTTCGCCTCCGGCGAGCAGCATGGCGATGCATTCATTTTTGCGCATGCGCATCAATCCTCTCTGGTTAGTTGACTAGCTTTCTAGCCGGCGTCCGGACGATCGCTCTCCGCCTCCCACAGCAGGACGGTCAGAGCGGGCATCGGGATTTCGATGCTGAACGCTTTGCCGTGCATGGGAACGTCCTTCGCCTGGACCCGATCGGGCATCGGAGCGCCGGTCCCCCCATAGTCGGAGCGGTCGCTGCTGAGCAGCAGCCGATACGTCCCAGGCCGGTGTACGCCGATTCGATAGGCGGGATAGCTCTGCCGGGAAAAATTGCACGCGACGACGACAGGGTGTTCGCCCGACTTGCTCGTGCGCTGGAACGACAGCATGCACTGGGCGGCGTTGTTGACGTCGATCCACTCGAAGCCGTCCGGACGATGATCGTTCTCCCAAAGCGCGGGCCGATCCAGGTAGACGCGGTTCAAGTCGCGAACGTATCGGCGCATGCTGTCGTGCAGCGGATATTGCAGCAGGCTCCAGTCGAGCCCGGCGTCGTCCTTCCATTCGTCGAATTGCCCGAATTCGCCGCCCATGAAGAGCAGCTTCTTGCCGGGATGGGTCATCCAATAGCCGTAAAATAATCTGAGATTCGAAAATTTCTCCTCGTAGCTTCCCGGCATCTTGTTCAGCAGGGAGCGTTTGCCGTGAACGACTTCGTCGTGCGACAGAGGCAGAACGTAGTTTTCGGAATAGGCGTAATGCATGGAAAACGTGATGAGAGAATGGCGGTCGGGTCTGCGGGCGGGATCGGTCTCCATGTAGCGGAGCATATCGTTCATCCAGCCCATATTCCACTTGTAATTGAATCCGAGGCCTCCCAGATAGGTAGGCGAGGTAACGGCCGGATAGGAGGAAGAATCTTCTGCCATCATGAGAGTCTCGGGATAATAGAGAAAGACGGTTTCGTTCAGCTTGCGCAAAAAGGCGAGCGCTTCGACGTCCTCGGTGCCCCCATAGCGGTTCACCGTGCGCATCGAATCGGGTTTATCGAAATTCAGGTCGATCATGCTGGCCACCGCGTCCACGCGCAAGCCGTCGATATGATACTTATCCAGCCAGAACAGCGCGTTGGAGATCAGGAAGCTCTGCACCTGGGGCTTGCCGAAGTCGAAGGCGAGCGTCCCCCAGAGCGGCTTCTCCGCGCGGCGGTAATCGGACGGCTCGTAGAGCGGCGTTCCGTCGAACAGCCTGAGCCCGTGTTCGTCCTTGCAGAAATGGCCGCCGACCCAATCAAGCAGCACGCCGATGCCGCTGCGGTGGGCGCAATCGACGAGTTCCATCAGCCCTTCCGGAGGCCCGTAACGGCTCGTGGCGGCGTAGTAGCCGGTCGTCTGATACCCCCATGAGCGATCGAGCGGATGCTCGGCGAGCGGCAACACCTCGATGTGCGTGTAGCCCATGTCGCGAACGTAGTCGACGAGCTCGCGGGCCAATTGCGGATAGCTGCGGAATTGCTCCGGCGCATCCATCCTCCAGGCGCCAAGATGCGCCTCGTAGATGAGCATCGGTTTGTCGTACGGGGGATTGCTTTTTTTCCGCTCCGTCCAGCCCCCGTCCCGCCATTCGTAGCGGAAGAGCGAACTCACGACGGAAGCCGTGTTCGGACGCAGCTCGGAGGAGAAGCCGAACGGATCGCTCTTCAGACGCCGTTCCCCCCGGGAATCGACGATCTCGTACTTGTAGCGAAGCCCTTCGCCCAGGTTGCGGCCGAAGCCGGCCCACACTCCGGTCGTTCCGATCCTCTCCAGCACGATGGCGCGGGAACGATCGGCGCTGCTCCAATCGCAGAAGTCCCCGATGACGAACGCTTCGCGCGCGTTCGGCGCCCAGAGGACGAAGCGAACTCCCCATTGACCTTCTACTTCCATCACATGTGCGCCAAAGGTAAGGTATGCTCGAAATAGCTGCCCGGTATTGAACAGGTACAGGTCGTCCGATGACACAAGAGCCGGCGATGCCTGCATGCAACGTCACCTCCCTAAGGGCTTTTCGGAACCGAAACGTAAATTCGACATCAAGTTTTGTTAATTTTCTGTCAACTTTCCTCACAACTCACACGAAAATTACATTCATTATAACGAAAAACCTGAAAATTATCACCCCATTTTCAAAAAAGTCGTAGGAGAGATCGCGGTTCTGTCCCCACGTCGAACTATATATTTATGCCTATTGAGTAATTCGCATTCCGCGCTTCCGTTTCCTGCCGACGTTTATTTTCCATCGGGAAAAGTTAATTTTATAATAAGCTTAGTCGAACATTCGAAATCGCAGAAAGAGGTTATCTTATGCCGCAAGGAAAATGGTTTCGCATCGGTTACGGGATCATCGTCGTCCTGCTCATCGCTTATCTGGCATCCAAAGTCGATTTCCTGTTCGATCCGATCGGGGATATTTTGGCCGCCTTGTTCGTGCCCGTCGTCTTGTCCGGGATGTTCTACTACGCGCTGCGTCCCGCGGTAAGGCTGCTGGCAAAACGTCTGCCTCTGGCGCCTTCGATTCTGATCGTCTTCCTGCTCGTCGTCGGGCTGATCTTCCTGTTTTCCTGGCTCGTATGGCCTCCGATCCGCCAGCAATCCTATACGCTCGTACATAACTTCCCGGACATTCTGGAGCAAATCCGCCGCTGGCTCATGTCGCTGCAGGAGAATCCGTGGATTCGAAACATCGGCAGAGAGGATTCGTTCTCGACGGCAAACATCGCCTCCCAGCTGTCCTCCGCCTTGGGCGACTTGCTGAACTCCGTCGTCGGAAGCGTCCGCGGCCTGTTCAACGTCGTCATGAACTTTTTCCTGCTGCTCGGACTTGTGCCTTTCATTATCTACTACATGCTGAAAGAGGATCACAAGTTTCCCGCGCTGGCGACGCGGTTCATGCCCGCCCGATATCACCGCGAAGCGCTGGAGGCGATACGGGAAATCGACGCCTCCATCGGCTCGTTCATTCTCGGCAAGGTCATTACGTCGCTCGTCATGGGAACGCTGACGTTCTGCGGCTACTTGATCATAGACCTTCCCTATCCGCTTCTGCTCGGGTTGGTCGCAGCGGTCACGAACGTCGTCCCCTACCTGGGCCCGCTGCTCGCCGGCATTCCGGCCGTCATCGTCGCCTTGACGATCTCTCCCGTCGCCGCGCTGGAAGTGTGCGTCGTCATCGTCATTTCCAACCAGATCGAATCGAATCTTGTCGCCCCCAAAATCATGGGCAGGCAGATGAACGTCCATCCGCTGACGATCATGCTGCTGATTATCGGAGCCGGAGCCGTCATCGGTCCGGTCGGCATGATCATCGTCGTGCCGGCGTACGCGATCGTCAAGATCGTCGCGCTTCGCGTCTACCGCTACAATAGGGAAAACCGGATCGACGGCGCGCCGGAATTTCTGCAGCAGCCACCCAGTAAAGCAACCCCGAAGTAACTGAAGCAATCCCGAAGCAACCTAACGAAGATGCCGAAGAGGCCTTCCCCCCGACTCCTCAAGGGAAGGCCTCTCATGGCAATCGATAGCGTTTATTTCCAGGCGGCCTGGCTCCAGCGAAGCTCGCTGCGAAGCCGAACCGGGCTCGTCTGCTCGTCGATGACGACGCATTCGATGCCGAAGATGTCGGCGAAGTCGAGCATCTGCTCGGTCGTCGCCGCGAACGAATAAACGGTGTGATGCGCGCCGCCGGCCAAGATCCAAGCCTCGGCGCCGATCTGCAGCGAAGGCTGCGGCTTCCACAGCACGCGGGCGACCGGAAGCTTCGGCATCGCCTTGTTCACGGCAACCCCTTCCACCTCGTTGACGATCATGCGGAAGCGGCTTCCCATATCGACGACCGACACATTGATCGCCGAGCCTCCTTTGCCGTCGAATACGATCCGCGCCGGGTCGGCTTTGCCGCCAATGCCAAGCGGATGCACCTCGATGCGCGGCTTCGAGGCTGCGAGCGTAGGGCACACCTCCAGCATGTGCGCTCCGAGCACCAGCTCGTTGCCCGGCTCGAAATGATACGTGTAATCCTCCATGAAGGACGTATCGACGCCGCCCGCGATAATCTTCACGAGCCTCGTCAGCGCGGCGGTCTTCCAGTCCCCTTCTCCGGCGAATCCGTAGCCCTGCTCCATCAGCCGCTGCACGGCGAGTCCCGGAAGCTGCTCCAGTCCGTGCAAATCCTCGAATGTCGTCGTGAAAGCGGTGAATCCGCCTTCTTCCAGAAACGACTTCAACGCGATCTCAAGCTTCGCCTGATAGGCGATCGCGTCTCTGACCGGACCCGGCTTGCACCCTTCTTCGGCGATCTCGTAGGCCGCGTCGTACTCCTCCAGCAGCCGTTCGACCGCTTCCGCGGACACCGCGTTCACTCGCTCGACGAGATCGCCGACGCCGTAGCCGTTCACCGACCAGCCGAAGCGGATTTGCGCCTCGACCTTGTCGCCTTCCGTAACGGCAACCTGCCTCATATTGTCCCCGAACCGGGCGACCTTGAGCTTCCGGCTCTCGACGCTCGCGACCGCCGTCCGTTCCCAGCCGGCAATCCGTTTCCTGACCTGCGGGTCCTCCCAGTAGCCGACGACCACCTTGCGCGAGATGCCCAGGCGCGCGCCGATGAAGCCGTACTCGCGATCGCCGTGAGCGGCCTGGTTCGTGTTCATGAAGTCCATATCGATCGCATCCCACGGAATGTCGCGGTTGTACTGCGTATGCAAATGAAGCAGCGGCTTGCGCAGCTCGGACAAGCCCGCGATCCACATCTTCGCGGGAGAGAACGTGTGCATCCACGTAATAATGCCTGCGCAGGCATTGTCCGCATTCGCATCCGCGCACAGCTGGCGGATCTCCTCCGGCGTCTTCACAACCGGTTTGAACACGATCGGATAAGGAATGCCCGCATCGCCGGTCAGCGCCTCCGCGATTTCCCGGGAATGGGCGGCCACCTCCTCCAGCGTCTCCGGTCCGTACAAGTGCTGACTGCCGGTCACGAACCAAAATTCATAAGATTGCAGCTTTAACATTGCGCGAATCCCCCTATTAGGAAATGGTGTTGATTAACTTGTACGTACATGTTTGCCATTTTATTTTAGGGGAATTCTTCATAGAATACAACTGTTTCTTTGGCACGATGCCCGAAAATGGGACTGAGGTTGTACATACGTGCGAAGGGGACACGGGACTCTCCGGCCAAGCTGAACTGGGTGCGGATCAATCCAGAAAGCGCCTCTCCACTCCTTGCCCGCTCACGCCCCATATGCGAGAAAAGGCGCATCGTCTCCCGCTTAATCAGGAAGAAGATGCGCCCGGGCTCCGCCGGCAAGCTTAGAACGTCGGCAGATTGTCCAGATTGTTGTCCTCTCGGCCGTCGGGATCCGAGCGAAGATGCTCGTCCCCGTCGCGCCCTTTGAACACGTTGACGTTGGCGATTTGATCGTTTTTGGCCATCTGCTGCGCTTCCTCGTAACCGACGACCTGTCCGGAAGAAAGCTGCAGCTCCACGATGTCGCCGTCTCCGTTTTTACGGACGGCCTTGACGTGCGGCTTGCCGCCTTGTTGTTCCTGTTCCATGAGAGACCACCTCCGGTAGATAGTCTCCGCGGAACGTGGGAATATTATGCAGACTCGGGCCGACTTGCAGCCAATCTACTGACGGATTACAGCCAGTCTACGGCCTGATTACAGCCGATCTACGGACGACTTGCAGCCAGTCTACTACCTGATTACAGGCGAACGAGCCTCCACACATGGCTCTCGTAGTCGCCGTTCGCGCGGGGAATCGGCAGGCCGACGTACATGAGTTGGTCGCCTCCGTAGACGTCATCGCTGCCCTCAACGCGATAGCGAGCTTCCGGATCGAGCCCCTTGAGTCTGAGCCAGTCCAGAGGAGCGTTCGGCTCGGCCAACACGCCGACGTGCACGGCGAACGCTTCAGATCCGTCTTCCGCCACCGACATCCAGGCAGCGTCGTTGCCCTCGAACGGGCTGCGAAGACGATAGAATTCCCCGAATTGGACGACGTGACGGATTTCCTTGTACTGCTTGACCTGTTGCTTGACTTCCGCTTTTTCTTCGTCGGTCATCTGGGTCAAATCCAGCTCGTAGCCGAAGTTGCCCGACATCGCGACGTCACCGCGCGTCTTGAGCGACGTGATCCGTCCGGTCTGATGGTTTGGCACCGCGGACACGTGGGCGCCCATCGCGCTGACCGGATAGACGAGGCTCGTTCCGTACTGAATGCGCAGCCGGTGAACGGCGTCCGTGTTGTCGCTCGTCCACGTCTGCGGCATGTAATAGAGCATGCCGGGATCGAAGCGTCCGCCGCCGCCCGAGCAGCTCTCGAACAGAATGTCGGGGAACTGCGACGTAATCGTCTCCAGCACCCGGTACAGTCCGAGCATGTAGCGGTGGGCGGTTTCCCGCTGCCGCTGCGGCGGAAGCAGCGCCGAACCGATCTCCGTCATGTTGCGGTTCATGTCCCATTTGACGTAGGAGATCGGCGCCGAGCGAAGCACCGCTCCGACCGCTTCGATCAAGTAGTCGCACACGTCTTGGCGAGACAGGTCAAGGATGAGCTGCTGGCGCGCCTCCGTCCTGCGGCGTCCCGGAACGTGCAGGCACCAGTCCGGATGCGCGCGATACAGGTTGCTGTCCGGCGACACCATCTCCGGCTCGAACCAGAGACCGAATTGCATGTCCAGCCGGTTGACGCGGGCGGCCAGATCCTCCAGCCCTCCGGGCAGCTTGCGATAGTCGACCTTCCAGTCGCCTAGCGAGCTATTGTCGCTGTCGCGGCGGCCGAACCAGCCATCGTCCAGCACGAACAGCTCGATGCCGAGCTCTTGACCGACTTGGGCGATGCTCTCGATTTTGTCGGCGTTGAATTGGAAATACGTCGCTTCCCAGTTGTTCACGAGCACCGGACGCGCCCGGTCGCGATGAACGCCGCGGCAGAGTCGGCTCCGGTAGAGCCGGTGATAGATTCTCGACATGCCGCCGAGTCCATCCGCCGAGTAGGCCAGAACCGCTTCGGGCGCTTGGAAGCTTTCACCCGGCTCCAAGCGCCATTCGAAGTCGAACGGATTGATGCCGATCGATACCCGGGTCGTTTTGAATTGATCGACCTCCGCCTGAGCGACGAAGCTGCCGCTGTAGACGAGGCTAAAGCCGTACGCATCTCCGCGATCTTCGCCGGCATCCGGCGAGAGCAGCGCAATGAACGGATTGTGCTGGTGGCTGCTGGAGCCTCTCCGGCTCTCGACGGACTGGATGCCGGGGACGAGTTCCCTTCCGTAGAGATCCCTTTCCCTGGCCCATGATCCGGACAGTTGGAGCATGCGGAACGAATCGCGGTTGAAATCCAAGCTCGCGCTCATCGCCCGAAGCAGGCGAAGCGGCGACGTCCCGGCGTTCGTCAGGCTGACGGAGCGCGCGATCGCGTCGTGGTCCGCGAACACGGTGTAGCGCAGCACCGCTTCCAGGCCGGAGCGGTCGTCCTTCAGCGTCAGCTCGAGCGTCTGCGCTTCCTCTTCTCGCTCGGCATAAGTGGACGGCAGTCCCTCGAGCCCCGGCTGGCCCGGAATAATGCGGTGCGCCGTACAGGCGAACTCCGTTACGGTCGTACCGTCGTCCAGTTGCACCTGGTAAGCCGGATGGCGGAAATCACTGCCGCCGTAAGCGGGATACTCCTGCGGTAGCGTATCGAACGATACGGTCCGGTCCTCGGGATACGGATTAGGCGAGAACGAAGACCGTTCGGTGTAGACGAGCATGCCTTTCAAGTTTTCTTCGCGGATTTTCCGGCCCCAATAGGCGTGCACCGGAACTCCTTTCGGATTTAATTGGATAATGTAGCTCGTGCCCGGCCCTTGCAGGTGAAAGGCGCGCTCTTGTTCGCGATATCGAATTCCCATGGGACTTGTCTCCTTTGCGACCGGCGGACGCCGGCTTGCCTTATCGTTTATAATATAACTATATTCGTATTATAAATTCGTTCTATCCCTATTCCTATTTTAATATTTTCATATCGCTATCAAAATATGAAAGAAGGTATTCCGATGGTTCAACCTTCGTTTCCGATCGTGACCGAATCCGATTCCCGCCTCCCGCTCTATCTGACGAGCATCGGCCATTGGGAGTATCAAGAACGCACGAGAAGGCCAGGCGGATTTCCGGACTATCAGTGGCTTCAGTCCGTTTCGGGCACGGGGGAACTGGAAGTGGACGGAACGCGCTGGCACGTGAAGCCCGGCCAAGGCTTCTTCCTGCTTCCCGAGGAGGCGCATCTGTATTATCCGACTTCGGAGCCGTGGGGCCTCCATTGGATTGCCTTTAACGGCAGCCTGATGCCCTCTTGGATGAGCATCTCGGGAATCCGCCGGTCCGGCGTGTACGGCCTGTCCGATCCCGACAGCCTGATCGGGCAGATGAAGGCGATCTACGCCATGTCGCTCACCGGCCGCCCCTTCCTCGGATCGGAATGCTCCAAGCTGCTGTACGCGCTGCTTCTGGACTTATCCCGCAACGTGAAGATCGGTTCCGCCGCCGCTCCTCATCATTCCCTGAAGCTGCAGCCCGTCATCCGATTCATCGAGGACAACTGCCATCGAGTGCTGTCGATCGACGAGATGGCTGCGCAGATCGGCGTCAGCGCCCAATATTTGTGCTCCCTGTTCAAAAATGCTTTCCAGCTCCGTCCGATGGAATACGTCAATCGCGAACGAATCAACCGGAGCAAGGAGCTGATGCTGAACGAACCGCAGCTCAAGCTTCGGGAAGTGGCGCTTCGCGTCGGCTTCGACAGTCCCAGCTACTTCAGCTCCGTCTTCAAGAAGATCGAAGGTATAAGTCCGGAACAGTTCCGCGGTTCCCGCTCGGCCACTTAACCGCCGGTTTGACATCGGATTTCATTTGCTTTAGGATATAGTCAATAAATTGACTAATGGAGCGTCCGCCTTGAACCAAGACGAACAGCTGCACGGGAAAATTGTCGTCAACCTTTTCCGCTGCTCCAATCTGCTCGAACGCATCGGCCGCAAGCTCGTCGCCGAGGCCGGCTTGACGAGCGTTCACCAATGGTTTATTTTGTCCGCTCTGTCGGACGGCGACTTGTCGCTGAAGCAGCTAAAGCAGAATGCGCACGTCACGAAGCAGAATATGACCGGCATGATCGAACGGCTGAAGCAGGGCGAGCTTGTCTCTACCTATGAGGACCCGGAGGACCGCCGCGTCACGATGGTCCGCCTGACCGACAACGGCAGGCAAGTGCTGACCCGGCTCGATTCGTTCGACGCCTTCGGCCAGGAAACGAACCTGAAGCATCTGTGCACTGAAGATTTGTCTTCCTTTAACCGCTGCTTGCAGCGGCTGATCGACAATATGAACGACGGCTGACTGCCGTCGGCAAGGAGGCTTTCCCACGATGACCCGATCTAACGCCCCTCTCTTCTCCGTTCTGGATCTCGCATCGATCACGCAAGGCAGTTCGGCCGCCGTTTCCTTCCGCAATACGCTCGATCTCGCCCGCCGCTCCGAGCAATGGGGCTATCATCGCTTCTGGCTCGCCGAGCATCACGGCATGCCCGGCATCGCCAGCTCGGCAACCTCCGTGCTCATCGGCCACGTCGCCGGCGGCACGTCCAAAATTCGCGTAGGCTCGGGCGGCATCATGCTGCCCAATCACGCCCCGCTCGTCATCGCCGAGCAGTTCGGCACGCTCGAATCGCTCTATCCGGGCCGGATCGACCTCGGACTGGGCCGCGCGCCGGGCTCCGACCAGGCGGTATCGCGGGTACTGCGGCGAGGCCTCGGCGCCGGCGGCGAGAATTTCCCCGAGCTGCTTGCGGAGCTGCGCGCCTACTTCCAGCCGGACTCCGCTCCGGCCAACGGCATCGTGCGCGCCATTCCGGGCGAAGGGCTGAACGTGCCGATCTGGCTGCTCGGCTCCAGCGGCTTCAGCGCGCAGCTTGCCGCCAAGCTCGGCCTCCCGTTCGCGTTCGCCAGCCATTTCGCGCCGGACTACTTGATGCCCGCGCTCGAGCTGTACCGCTCGAACTTCAGGCCGTCCGCGACGCTCGATAAGCCTTACGCGATGGTCGGAGTCGGGGTGACCGCCGCCGATTCCGAGCGGGAAGCAAGAAGGCTTGCCACTTCTCAGCAGCAAGCCTTCCTGAATATGATTCGCGGACGTTTCGGCCAGCTTCCTCCTCCGGTCGACAGCATGGACGGCCTCTGGACGCCACACGAGGAAGCTGCGCTGAACCGGCAGTTCGGCTTCGCCGTCGTCGGCGACAAGGAGCAGGTCCGCGAGCGGCTTAAAGGCGTGATCGAATCCACCGGAGCCGATGAGCTAATCATCGCCTCGCAGATCTTCGATCACGGCGCGCGGCTTCGTTCCTACGAGATCGTCGCCGAAGTCGGCCGCGAGCTTCAATCTTAAGCGGCGAGCCGTTGTAGCCGCCAGGCCCCCGCGCCAGGCGGTCTCAGACGAGCAAGGCGGCGATCAGCAGCGCTGCGCTGACCGCCAATACAGCCGCATCCGAAGGGCGCACCCGGTACTCGCGTATCGGCGTGCGTCCTTCTTCTCCTTTATAGCCGCGGGATTCCACCGAGACCGCCAGCGCGCCCCTTCTGGCCGAAGACGACGATTCCGACAATTCAACGATAGGCGCTGTCAATGGATTGACAGCATTAGGACCGGGTGATATGATCGATTTTACATTTTGTATCCCGATCTACATAGGAGGTTTTACATGATTATGAAGCATCGCTCAAAAGCTGTGATCGCGTTGTCCTTGGCAGCGGCTCTGGTCTGGACCGCTCCGGCTGTCGCGCTTCCTCAGCATGCCGCTGCGGCTTCCACTACGGCCGCCATTTCCGTTTTGTCGCCGCAGGCGCAAGAGTACGCAGCCTACCTGCAAGAGAAGTACAGCGTCTCCGTCGGAGATTCCTGGACGCGGGGACAATTCGCGGACGCTCTGAACGCCATCGCGGCTCCGGAAAAGGCCGTCGTCCTGACCGGCGACGCGTCGGAGCCCCTGAAAGCGATCGAGGCCGTAGCGCTCGCGCTAAAAGCGGCCGATCTCGAAGAACTCGCTTATACTTATCCGGCAACCAAAGCGAAAACCGCCCTGGCGTGGGTCAAGCTGGGCTGGACGTCCGAACAGTACGCTGCCGACCAGGCGAAAATTCTCGCCGCCGCGGTCAACACCGGCTTCCTCGTCTCCAGCTATTATCCGGAAATCCGCAACGACGCAACCGCGTCCCCGTCTTTAGCCGCAGTGCTTCTCGGCAAGACGCTGGAAGCGAAAGGCCTGTACAAGCGCTATATCGGCTACACGACGGACGCCGACATTCTCATCAAGCTCGGCGACGCTTACCGGACTTCGGATATCATCCAGGCTCCGGAACTGCGCAAAGTCGTCGATGAAGCACTGAAGCAAAACCTCGTCACCGGCTACAATCTGAAGGACAGCCGCTACGACGCCAACTTCCTTGATTCATTGTCGATCGTGTACGGCCATTCGGACTTCAAGCACGCGCTGCAGCTCGTCGGCCTGCTCCGCAGCGAGAACATCAAAGCGAAAGTCCAATTCGAGCCGAAGACGTCCGCCTTTATTTATTTGAAGGAATGGGGCGACCCGGGCGAATCCGAGCTGTACGAGGTCGTGCAGATCGAGAACGGCAACTATATCGAGTATGCCAAGGAATACGATCTGGCGCTCGAATTCGCATCTGAATACGATAAAGCCCGCTTCGACCGGATCATTCTGACGTACGCGAAGAAGAATGAAGACAAGCAGCCGGGCCTGATCTACGGTTCCTGGTGGCAGCCGCTCTATTATTCGCTTACCGAGCTGAGCAACTATAAGGAAATTTCCAACAACAAAATTTCCGCCGGCAAGTATTACGCCCAATCGTTCTCGCTTAAGGAGCAGTCCGCAGGCGTAACCGAAGGCTTCAAGAAGATCGCCCCGTCCGCGAACATCGTCACTTACGATTTCTGGGTCGACGGACCTTTCTACAACTACTTGCAAGGCGAATCGAAATAATCGCAATCGGATAGAAGGCTGTGCCTTCAGTCAAAAAACTGCGGCTGATCAATTCGCCTACATGGACTGATAACATTAAAGTTCTTCGCAAAGCGAGTTGTTCTAAGAAGTCGTGTAATTCCTCCCCAATGACGCTCAAACGAAGGACGTTGTTCTAAGAAATCGAGCAACGTCTCCCGATTGGAGCTCGAACGGAGGGTGTTGTTCTAAGAAATCGAGTACCGTCTCCCGATTGGCGCTCAATCGAGAGGCGTTGTTCTAAAAAAATGCACATCGGTACTCAGACTAGTCTCTGCAGAAGGCTGTATGTCAATTGAGCAGTGGTAGAAAAAAAGGCGTACAAGATGGATAGATCATCTTGTACGCCTTCTTGTCGTCGCAATGTTCCTTATATCAAATCGGACTTTTGAAGCAGTCGCTGTACGATCGCCGCAACCTCCGCCCTCGTCATGTACGCCTGCGGTGCAAGATGGGTTGGTCCTCGGCCCGATACGATGCCCGCCTGGATACAGTCCGCTATGCCGCTTTGCGCCCAAGCGGATGCGTCCGCCGCATCTGCGTACGGCCGAAGTACCGACTCCGTCGTCCGAACGGGAAGCTTGGCTTTCAGTTCTGTAATCTTCATCGCTCTGGCGATGATCGCCATCGCTTCTTCCCGGGTAATGCGGTCATGCGGCCGGACGGCCCCCTCCTTGGAACCATTGATCAATTGGTACGCATAGGCCGTGCTCATCGCACCGCCGAACCAATCCGACGGCGTCGCATCCGTAAACGGGGCCGCTTCATACACCGGCTCGAGCCCCAGTCCACGTACGATAATGGCCGCAAATTCGGCGCGGGTAATTTCGCGGTCCGGACTGAACTTGCCGCCTCCCGTCCCCTCGAGAATCAATCGCCTGCCCATATCGTTAACCGCGTCCTCCGCCCAATGGTTCGCCATATCGCGGAACTCAACCTGCTTCCGGACGAGCGAGTACGTGCTGTTGGTCAAGCTGTTGATGAAGGCGTAAGTGCCGCCATCCTTCACGACGATCTTCGTCGGCACGTGACGCGCCGTTCCGTCCGGGTCGACGATAACGCCCGTCGAAATCCGATTTGGCTCCGCTCTGTCCGGAAGGGCAATCGTACGCTCCACATATGCGTTGAACCTCGATACTTGAATCGCGGAATACCCGTGCAACGCTCTGATCGTAAAATCAATGGGCGGCGCAGCCAGTTCGAACGACCCTATGACCGCCGCGTTCTCCGCGGCTTTCACCCGATCGGCTGACGACTCCGCAACCTCCATCTGTACCTTGATGTCCTGCAATGCTGTCGCTTGACCGATCCGATCGCGTACGGAATCCAGGTTGATTTGTTCCGCCGGAACCGTATACGCGGCCCGATCCTTCTTGATTTCCAGAACCGCTTGCTTGTCTTCCATCTGTTTCACGATTTTGCCGTTCAGCTCGATCACGACGACATCGAACGCGATATTCACCGCAATCGTCACGACCGCATGTCGGCCTTCCGTTGCGAGAATGTCGCCCAGCTTGTTCGGATCAAGAACGATCGTGATGACGGTTTGACCATTCCGTTTGCTTGTTGTTGCCGTTCCCGCATTTACCGCTTGACCATTAACCAGAATAACGCCCTGAGAAAAGCCGGACTCCGATGGAGACGATGGCCCCGTCGGCTGGGATGGCGCTGTCGGCTGAGACGGCGTTGTCGGCTGAGATGGCGTTTCACTGCCGTCGATCGGCGATCTCGGAATGACCGCATCGGACCTCACGGAAGGTGCGCTGCTGCCGACCCGGTTGATCGCCTTCACGGTAAACATATAGCTCGTCCCGTTCGTCAAGCCGATCACGGTAATCGGGCTGGCCGTTCCGGTTACGGTGACGTTTTCCGGCAAAGCCGTTACTTCATACTCGGTAATCGCGCTTCCTCCGTGATCTGCCGGGGCGGTAAAGCTGACGGACGCTTGGCCGTTGCCGGCAACGGCCGTCACATTCTCCGGCGCTCCCGGAACGGTGGCCGGAGTGGCGCCTACCTGCGAGGAAGCTTCGCTGTCCCCCAAGGAGTTGGTCGCCATCACGGTAAAATAGTACGTTGTGCCGTTAGTCAACCCCGTCACGGTATAACGGTAAACCGAGCCGCTCACGGTCGTTATTTCGGTTCCGAGATTGCCGGGAGTCGCGCTTTGAAGCACTTTGTAGCCCGCGGCCCCCGCTACAGGGCTCCAGCCCAGCTCGACTTGAGCGTTGCCGGCTACGGGCGGCTGCAATACCGGAGCGCCCGGGACGACGCCATCGGTCGTGACGCCTGCCGTATTCGAGATACCTGCGTTCGCCCCGCCGGTAACGACCAAACGGAAATCATAGGCGGTTGACGCGTTTAATCCCGTTACCGCAGCGCCAGTCGCGTTGGCCGCGATCGTACCTGTCGCCGCCGTTGTCCATACGTCCGCCCCTGCCGGCGACTGCTCGATGAGGATGGCCGTCGCTCCACTCGCTGCCGTCCAGTTGAATGCTGCGGTCGTACTTGTCTTCGCTATGGTTGCAAAGTCGGCAATCGGGGTTGCCGGCACGCTCAGCTTCTGAATGCGATGGTTTTCATTATCCGAGATATAGACGTTCCCGCTACCGTCCACGGCAATTGCAAACGGCTTTTTAAACTCGCCCAGGCCGCCTCCCGGACCTCCGTCAAGCTTTCCCCACTCGCTCCAAGTATTCGTGGACAGCGTAAGCTTCTGTACCCGATGGTTGCCGCTGTCCGCCACATACACGTTTCCGCTGCCGTCTACGACTACGCCAGTCGGCGCGAAGAACTCTCCCGGGCCGTTTCCCTGACCTCCGCCAAGCTTTCCCCACTCGCTCCAGCTGTTCGTGGACAGCGTCAGCTTCTGTATCCGATGGTTGCCACTGTCCGCCACATACACATTTCCGCTGCCGTCTACCGCCACCCCGCTTGGATCGTTAAACTCGCCCGGACCGTTCCCCGAACCCCCGCCGCTCTTCCCCCACTCGCTCCAGGTATTCGTGGATGCGGTCAGTTTCTGTATCCGCTGGTTGGCTAAATCCGCGACATACACGTTCCCGCTGCCGTCTACGGCTACGCCGGCCGGCATGAAAAACTCGCCCAAACCTCCCCCTGCGCCGCCGTGACCCGTTCCCCACTCGCTCCAAGCGTTCGTCGAACGGGTCAGCTTCTGTATCCGATGATTGCCGAAATCCGCGACATACATGTTCCCGTCGCCGTCTACCGCCACTCCGAGCGGCGCAACAAACTCTCCCAACTCAGTCCCTGAATCGCCGCCCGCTTTTCCCCACTCATTCCAGGTGTTCGCGGACAGAGCCAGCTTCTGAACGCGATTGTTGCCGCCATCCGCCACATACACATCCCCGTTGCCGCCTACCGCTATGCCAAACGGCGAATGAAACTCGCCCGGCAGACTGCCCGAACCGGAAACCACTGCAGACCACTCGCTCCATGTATGAGAAGCTGCATCCAGCTTCTGAATGCGATGGTTCATACTATCTGCCACATACACGTCTCCGCTGCCGTCTACCGCTATGCCAAACGGCGAATCGAACTCGCCGGGGCCGGTTCCCGCACCTCCGCCGCTCTTTTTCCACTCGCTCCAGGCGTTCGTGGATACAGTCAACTTCTGGACCCGATGGTTGACGCTATCCGTCACATACACATTCCCGCTGCCGTCTACGGCTATGCCGGTTGGCGTAAGAAACTCGCCCAGACCGACTCCCGGGCCTCCGCCGCTCTTTTTCCACTCGCTCCAGGCGTTCCCGGACAGAGTCAGCTTCTGGACCCGATGGTTGCCGCTGTCCGCCACGTACACATTCCCGTTGCCGTCTACCGCCACCCCGCTTGGACGATCGAACTCGCCTAGATCGCTTCCTGAGCCTCCGTCGCTCTTTTTCCACTCACTCCAGGCGTTCGTGGACACGGTCAGCTTCTGGACCCGGTGGTTGGAAAAATCCGCGACATATACGTTCCCGTCACGGTCTACCGCCACCCCGATCGGCACATTAAATTCTCCCAAGCCGCTTCCTGCTCCGCCGGTCGCCCCCCACTCATTCCAGGTATTCGTGGATACGGTCAGCTTCTGGATTCGATGGTTGCCGAATTCCGCGACATACACGTTTCCGCTGCCGTCTACCGCCACCCCGATCGGCACATTAAATTCTCCCAAGCCGCTTCCTGCTCCGCCGCCGGCTTTTCCCCACTCGCTCCAGGTGTTCGTGGCTCGGGTCAGCTTCTGAATCCGGTGATTAGCGTAGTCCGCAACATACACATTCCCGCTGCTATCCACGGCTACGCCAGTCGGCGTATTAAACCCTCCAGGAAGCGAACTGTCGACCGCCGTCAGCCGGCCGTATTGACTCCATACATCCGCTGCATGCGCCGGGACTGCAAACCAACCCGCGCACGCCATACACAACGCGATGCTCAGGAGGCTCAGCTTTCTTATCCATTGTTTAGCTTTTCTTTGACCACTCACGCAGCTCGTCTCCCTTGCTTTCCGAATTTCCTTGGAATAGACTAAGCCCGTTCTCCCGAAATTTCCATACCTAAAAGAGGGTATATTTCTCCGATTTTCACCGCACGGTTATCGACCGCGTCAGGCACACACGGCAAAAAAGCCCCGGGCGTTCCCGTAAAGGGAAGCCCGGAGCTCATCTGCGGCCCAGAATTCGTCTAGCCGACCATCAGACTCTTGTGCCTCGTTTCCACGATCGAGCGGCTGAACGCGTTCGCGAGCCCTTCCAAATACATATAGTCGGTGACGCCGATAACTTCCTTCTCCCCGGAGGAAAACACGAGCGTCAGCTTATGGACCGGTTTGACCAAAATATAAACCAGAACGTTGGCGAGCAGCCCCGCTCCGCCGAGCAGAGATACGAGCTCGTGGAAGCGGAAATCCCATAGCAGGCCGGTCGCGATCAGCAGCAGTTCTAGGACGAGCAACGTGTACGGAATCTCCCGCCTAGACTTGACCAGCTTGATCGAACACAGGTGTTGGATGGCAAACCGGGTATTGCCGCTAATGAACAGCTCTCTCGTGATAGTGAAATTGTTGTCCTTGTAGATTGGTTGGTTTTCCATCGTTGTTCCTCCCTGAGGATAGGTTCATCCTGTTTATTCGACATCCGCATGGAAATACCTACCTAACAACGCTTACATCGTCAAAAAAACGAGAGAGAACCGCTGCGCATTCCAACGAAAAGATGGGTGCTATGCCGAAAAAGGGGCCACCGACCGATGTTCTCGAATCGACAGCCCCTTCGGGTCAAACTATTTCACGGCGATGTAGATATCGACTACGGCGTCTTCCGGGTTGGCGCTGCGCTCGTCGTAGAGCTCGAAGTCGCCCGTGTACGCTCGCTCCGGCCCCGCGGAGGACGACGCCCATCTCCAGATGCGCTGCCACGCTTCCGGGACGACGGTCCCGATCGGTCCGCGCCTCGTCGTGAAGACGGCGTATTTCGCCGCGGGGACGTCTAACGTCGCCAGCCCTTCCGGGAGATCCGCGGACGGCTCCGCCCTGCGGCCGATCAGAATCGTGTACTCTCCGGCGGCCCCGTCGACGTAATCCGCGTAGCAGCCGTAGATACGCGAGTCTCCTTCCAGCGCCGCTCCGGCCAGAGCACCTTGAACGCCGCCGCTCCAGAAACGCTCCCATAGCGCGCCGATCTTCCCGTGTCCGCTCATCTCCGCCACATTGGTCGTCCGCTCGCCGATACCGGCCAGCTTGAACGGTTCCAGATTTACGATCGCGAAGACAGGCTCGTCCGCTTCGGTCGCCCATCGCTTCAGTCCTGGAAGAGACCCGGCGAGAATCCCTCTGGCCGCCTTATCCTCCATCCCCTGCTCAACCAGAAAAGGCACGCAAAACTCGATCATATCCTCCACCTTAAACTCCGGCTGAGTAAACGCTCCATTTTCGTAACAGTAAATGCAGTAGTCCTCCACGTGGCCGCCGGAAGCGTCCGTCCCTTGAAGGTCCGACCCCGTCAGCGGCATTCCGCAGCTCTGGCATTGCATCGTCGTCAGTTGCATCACTCGTTCTCCTCCGTCCGGCTGAGGCCTTTTATTACAGAAAATCTTAGCACCGTCTTCAGCTTGGCCGATTCGGTCCTGCGGGGATCCGACAAATAGATTTCCCGATGGAGCTTGCTTGCGCGGATCAAACCCTGTTCCGTACAGAACACTTCCATTCGCGCGAAGCTTGCCGGTTCGTCGTCGAAGCTTCCGATATGCATCATCTGACAGCTCAGTCCGTCCGCGATTTGTTCGAACCGGGCTTGCTCCAGAAACGGATTCGGCTTCTTCCTCTTCGTCCCTTCCAGGAAACGCTCGAATCCTTGTACGGTCAGAAAATCGGGCTGGCGGATCATGATCGTGTACTTCAGGTTGTTTTTGTCCGTTGCGGGCTTCGACCGATCAAGCAAGTCCCATACGCCCTCAAGCGGGAAAACCGTATACTCGTAGTAGCCCTCCGGCACATCGCCGCTTCGGTAAGACATTTTCACCGCATAAGTCAGGCTGTACAAAGCTTCCGTCGCCTTGGCGAACGCTTCGCCGTTCGGGTCCCCGGAGCCGTCGACCGCAATGAACGGCATGCTCGGCACCTCCACGACTTCCGGCGTCGTCCCCGGTAAGTAGAGCGTCTTGAAGTCCTTTTTATATTCAACCTTCCTGCTCATGGCCCATCTCCCTTCGATCGCGATCTAGTTCCACTATACCGAAGTAAACTGGACAATAGACTGTCAGGTTTGTGTATCATACTTCCGCAAAATGCCTGCCGCCTGTCGCCGAATCTCTTCGCGAATCGATTCCGGCTCCAGCACTTCCGCATCGGGACCAAAGCTCAGAATAAAACCGTACAGCCAACGATCCTCGGGAAATTCGGCCCAGACGACGTAGCGTTCCTCTCCGTCCTCGCCTGCCGTCTCCGCGACGATCGCCTCGACGCCGAACCACTCCTCGGCAAGATGCCTCGCCCTGCGGCTGAACCGGAGCTTCAGCCGGGTCGTCTTGCCAGGGGCTTGCCATTGTTCGTTCCAGGGCAGACGCTCCGGTTCGATCGGCCTTCGCACGGCAAACCGCTCCCCGACCGCGATCGATTTCATCCGAAACAGCTTGAACAAGCGGAATCCCTTCCTCGTCCGGCAATAGGCGTACAAGTACCAGGACTGCCGCTTAAGCACCAGCGTATACGGCTCGACGACGCGGGCCGATTCGTTGCCCTGCGCGTCGCAATAAGCGAATTCGACCAATCGCTCCTCTTCCGCCGCCTTCTTCAGCAGCGCCGCCTTTTCCTCCAGATGGCCGCTTCCTCCCCACGGAGACAAATCCACGATAAGCTGCCTCGTCCGCAGCTGGAATTGTTCCGATTGCGACGGCGGAACGACGCTTTTCATTTTCTCCAGCAGCAGCTTGCGGTTTCGGTCCGGGTAGATCGTCGAGACGCTCTGAAGCGCGTTCACGATTTCGACCAGTTCCCCATCCGTCAGCACGCTGCGATCCAGCCGGTAGCCTTCGGACAGGCCGATTCCGCCTCCCGCCCCTTGATAGGAAATTACGGGAATGCCCGCTTGATTAAGAACGTCGATGTCCCGATAGATCGTCCGAACGGACACTTCGAACAGCTCCGCGAGCTCCTTGGCTTGAACGAATCTTCGATTGACGAGCAAAATCACGATAGATAGAAGGCGGTCCAGCTTCATGGATTTCCAGCTCCGTTTTCGGCCTATTGTTTTCTTCTCCTATCTTAACAGGCCGGAGCGCCTTAGGCGATCATGCTGCCGCCGAGGCCGTCTTCTCCCGAGCCCCCGCCCTTGCGGCCAAAACAAAGCTGATCATCAGCACGACCGCGGCCAGCACATAAGGATAGTTGACGTCCACGTCGAACAGCAGTCCCGCGATGACCGGGCCGGCAATGTTCCCTAGGCTCGTAAACGCCGAGTTAAGACCCGCGACGTAGCCCTGCCGCTCTTCCGCCATTCTCGACATCTGCGTGCCGATCGCCGGACGCAAAATATCGATCGACAGGAAGACGATGAACGTCACCGCGAACACCATCCAGAAGCCGCCGACGAAAATCGTCAGCAAAATAAACAACCCGCACGAGAGCAGGCAGAACGTAATGACGTTTCTCTCCCCGAACTTGTTCAGAATCCATCCGAACACGGTAAGCTGCACGACGGCCCCCGAGATGGAGCCGAACGTCAAAATAAAGGCGATGTCCTTCGGCGTGAATCCGAACTTGTGATCGACGAACAGGCCGAAGATCGTCTCGTAGTTGGCCAGTCCGAACGACATGACGAAGACGAGAATAAGGCTGAGGAAATACGGCTCCCGGTAAGAGCGGATCAGCATGCTCCACAGACTCTGCCGCTTTTGCGGTGCCGCCTTCTTCCCAGCCGCTGCGGACGAGAGAGATTCGGGCAAAATGAACGCCGTCAGTGCCGCCGCCGCGAGTCCCGCCACTGCCGCCGCATAGAACGGCACGCGAAGGCCGTACTCCGCCAGATAGCCTCCGATCCCGGGCCCGATAATAAACCCGGTCGTAATCGCCGCGTTAATGAGCCCCATGCCCCGCGCCCGTTCCTCGTTCGTCGTCATGTCCGCCGTATACGCCATGACCGCGGGCATGATCAGCGCCGCGCCCAGCCCGCCGAGAAAACGGGCCGCGAAGAGCAGTACGGTCGAGTTCGCGATTCCGAACAACCATTCCGACAAGGCGAACACGAGCATGCCGGCGACGATGATCTTCTTCCGTCCCAGCGAATCGGACAAGCGGCCCGCGAGGGGCGAGAACAGCAGCTGGGTCAGCGAGAAAGCCGCTACCAGCAACCCTACGACGCTGCCGCTGATGTCCAGCAGCGTCATATACTTCGGCATAACCGGAATGACAAGTCCGATCCCCATGAAAATAAGAAACAGGTTTAACATAAGGAGCAGGATAGCCCCTCTTTTCCTAAGAAGCAGTTCCATGATGAAAAATCCTCCAACATTTATACTGAATATTCATTCTAGATAATGACGTAAAAAAAGGGCGACTCCGCCCGCTTCACCCTTCCCGCTTGGCAATCCCATAGAGAAACGTCTCCATCGCCAAGCGATACAGGGAGAGCGCCTCCTGTTGGTTCAATCTTCGCGAATGCTGGCTCAGTCCGTATACCAGACTATCCAATACGATGGCCAGCCGGTCGGCATCGAACGGCTCGAACTCTCCGCTATCGATCCCTTCCTGAAGCAATTTGCGGTTAAAGCTAACATACCCTGCGATCATCTCCGCGATTCGCTCTTCGACGTCGCTCGCCTTTTCCGAATTGTTGTAGAACTCGTCCGAAGCTTTCGTCAGCGGGTGGTTCAAATTTTCAAGCACAAGCTGCTCGGCCATTCCGAAGAGCCTCTCCTTCGTCGTCGAGTAAAGCCGTTCCTTCTCGGCCCAGCGACTCTCCCACTCGCGGTCCCATTCCTGCAGCAGGTACAGGAAGAGCCCTTCCTTGCTCTTGAAATGATAATAGATGTTGCCCGCGCTGCTGCCGGTCGCGTTCACGATATCCTCGATTGACGTTGCTTTGTACCCTTTCTGAACGAACAACGCTTTCGCCGCGTCGGCTACCTTCTTCTTCGTCTGCTCGCTTTGCAGCTTCTTCTTGTTCATCCCGATCCGATCACCGCCTACAATACTGAACATTTATTCAGTATCTTAACGAAAAAAAGCCGGAATTGCAAGCGGAACTTGCTTCCCGGCTTTATAATCTCGCTTGGCGCCTCGCTCATTCGGCTTCTCCGGTCGAGAGCGCCGCCGACTATTCCGGCTATTCCGCGATAACGCCCTTCTTGAGGATCAGGTTGGCGTACAGCGCGCTCTCTCCCGTAGCGACGATCGCATAAGCTTTCTTGGCGCGCTCGTAGAAGGCGAACCGTTCGACTTCCTCGAACGGCGCGGCAAGACCGGTCCGGGCCTCGATAATCTCTCCGTACGTGTTCCAGATCGGCGTCTCGACCGGGTCTCCCGGCATGACTTGCATTAGCGCGACAGGTTTGTCTACATATTGGTCTAACGGGAACAGCCGCAGGATCGCGTCCAGCAGCTCCGGCGCGCCATGCCCGTCGGCGCGAACGAGACGCTGCGCATGGCTGGCCGCCGGAAAATTGCCGTCCGCCAGCACGATCTCGTCGCTGTGGCCCATCTCCATCAATATTTTCAGCAATTCCGGCGAAATCAGGCTCGATATCCCTTTTAACATCCGAAGCCAACCCCTCTCGACTCGATCATACTCGTCCGAAGCCCAGGAACGTCCCGTAAGCTTCTGCCCATCCGGCATCCGCCTCCGGCTCGTAGACGTCCACTGGGAACGACGCGGCGACGAGCTCACGCGCCTCCTTCAGGTCCTTGCACTCTCCGAGCGCGACGAGCTGCATCAGCATGTTGCCGATCGCGCTCGCCTCGACCGGGCCGGCCCATACCGGCTTGCCGATCGCGTTAGCGGTAAACCCGCACAGCAGCTCGTTCTGGATGCCGCCTCCGACCATATGAAGGCCGCCGTAGACGCGCCCGGTGAGCTGCTCCGCCTGTTCCAGCGCCTGGCGGTAACGCAGCGCCAAGCTTTCGAGGATGCAGCGGACGATCTCGCCTTCGCTCTGCGGAATCGGCTGATTCGTCTCCGCGCAGAACGAGCGGATCTTGTCGGCCATGCCGCCGGGAGAGAAAAACCGCGGATCGTCGGGATGGACGAGACTGCGGAACGGCGCGGCTTGCCTGGCCAGACGAACCAATTCCGGGAAGCCGATCTCCTTGCCCTGTTCGTCCCATTCCCGCTTGCACTCCTGCAGCAGCCACAGGCCCATGATGTTTTTCAGCAACTGGTACGTGCCGCCCACTCCGCCTTCGTTGGAGAATTCCAGTTTCATCGTCTCCGGGCTGAGCAGCGGTCCGTCCATCTCGGTTCCGAGCAGCGACCACGTTCCGCACACGAGGAAGGCGAACGGCTCGTCGCCGGCCGGAACGGCGGCGATCGCCGATTCGGTGTCGTGCGTGCCGACCGCCACCGCCCGGATCGCGGGCACGCCAAGCTCCTCCTGCACTTCCGGGGAGAGCGGACCAACGATCGTGCCGGGCTGAACCGGCTCCAGGAACAGATGGGACGGAATGCCGAGCCGATCCATCAGCTCGACGTTCCAAGCTTGCTTGCCCGGATCGAACAGCTGCGTCGTCGTCGCCATCGTGAATTCGCACGACTTGACTCCGGTCAGCAGGTACGCCAGCAAGTCGGGCGTCAAGAGCAGCGTCTTGGCGACCTCCAGTTTCGGAGAAGCGGCCTTCACCATCGCGTAGAGCTGGTACAGCGTGTTGAACGGCATAAACTGCAAGCCGCTCTGTTCGAACAGCGCGCGCTGGCCGACCAGGCCGCTCACCTCCTCGATGAGCCCCTCCGTATGCGGATCGCGATAGTGGTAGGGATTGCCGAGCAGCTCTCCGTTGGCGTCAAGCAGCCCGAAGTCGACGCCCCACGTATCGATGCCGAACGTCGCCGGCTCATAGCCCTTCTGGAAGGCGAAGCGGATGCTCTTCTTCATCTCGTGCAGCAGCCGGAGCGTATCCCAATGCAGATGCTTGCCGACCTGGATCGCGTGATTGGGAAAACGATGAACTTCCGTCACTTCCAGCCTGCTTCTGCCGTTATCCCCTTCCGTCAGCCGCCCGACAAGCGCGCGGCCGCTGCTCGCGCCCATGTCGAACGCCAGCACGGCAGCTCCTTTGGTCATCGCGGTTCACTCCTTCTCTTCTCGCGGCGTCCGCCTTATTTCATTTTCTGCAGCAGTTGAATCCGGTAAGCCTCGCTCTCCAGGGAGGCGATTTCTTCGAACTCTTCCTTCGTCAACACTTTAGGCTCCTTGATCGCTTTGGCGATCAGGAAAATTTTCGCGCTCTCCTCGACGACTTCCGTCCGGTAGTACGCCTCGCGCAGGTTGCGTCCGGTCGTCACGAGACCGTGGTTGCCGAGCAGAATCGACGAGTGCTCGATTTTCTCCACGACCGCGTCGGCAAGCCGATCGGTTGTCGGCAGCACGTAATCGACGTACACCGTTTTGCCGACGAGCGCGGCCTGGTCCGGGAACATGATCGGCAGATCCTTCTCCACGAGCGTAAAAGCGATGCAGTATGGCGGATGCGTATGCACCATCGCGCCGATGTTCGGGTTTTGGCGATAAGCGTACAAGTGCATCAGAACTTCCGAGGACGGGCGAAGTCCGATATCGGTTATATCGCCGGTCTCGATGTCGACCTCCACCCATTGCTCCGGCTGGATTTCATCCAGAGCGAAGCCGCTCGGGGACAAATACATTTTGCCTTCGTAGCGCGCGCTGAGATTGCCCCCCGGTCCGACGACCAGCTTGTTGGCGACCGTCTTCTGCGCGTATTTGCATAACTCTTGGCGAATTTCCTGGCTGCTCATAATCGCTTGGCTCCATTCTACGGACAAACGGCTGCCGCCTGTCTCCGAAAGGAGCAAGCGACAGCGTCGTCGGATTTATTATTTGTACAGCGGTCCGAAGTTGCCGCACGCGCGGTAGTCGGCGCTCTCCGGGTTGTCGGTTCCGAACAGGCCCCATGCCCGCGGACGGAAAACTTTCTCATCCGGGACGTTATGCATGCTGACCGGAATGCGCAGCATCGACGCGAGCGTGATCAGGTCGGCGCCGATGTGGCCATAGCTGATCGATCCGTGGTTCGCGCCCCAGTTGTCCATAACGTCGTACACGTTCTTGAACGAGCCCTTGCCCGTCAAAATCGGGGCGAACCAGGTCGTTGGCCATGTCGGGTCGGTCCGCTTGTCCAGAGCGTCGTGCACTTCCGGCGGCAGATCGACCGAATAGCCTTCCGCGATCTGGAGCACCGGTCCGATGCCTTTGACCATGTTCAAGCGCGACATCGTCATCGGCATGCCTCCGCGAGTCAGGAAGTCCGAGGAATAGCCGCCCCCGCGGAAATATTCGACCGACGCCGGACGCCAGGAAGTGGCGTCGAGACATTTCTGCGCTTCCTCTTCCGTAATTTCCCAGAACGGCTTCATGACTGGCTTGCCGTCCTTCGTCTGCTCGCCCGTGCCGTCCATCGTCGCCGAGCCGGAGTTGATCAAGTGCAGGATGCCGCCCTCGGCCGCGCCGGACAGCTTGTGGCCCGTTACGCGCTCGACGGAATCGGGGCTCCAGTACGTGCGGACGTCCGCGAAAATTTGCGCCGTGTTCGTCAGCAGGTTGCCGAACAGCATCACCGCGCCATTCAAGCTGTCGTTCTCGGTCGCTATCATGTACGGAGCGCGAATGCCGTTCCAGTCGAACGAAGAGTTCAGAATCGTCTCCAGGAAGTCGCCGTTCGGGAAGTGGTCCGTCCAATGGCGCTGGCCTTGGAAGCCGCCCACGATCGCGTTGTGGCCCTGCGCCTCTTCGCCGAAGCCGAGCTCGGCCAGACGCGGGTTGCCGACCATCAGATCGCGCGCGATCAGCGTCATTTTGACGACCGTCTCCCAATCCTTGTCCTTCTGTTCGCGGGAAGTTTGCAGGTGAGGCGGATTGTTGTCCGGGCCTTCGATGCAGTTCTCCTTCACCCAGGCAAGCGCTTTCTCGAACTCGACCGGATCGTAGATCTTCTCGTCGAAGCGGCGCACGAATTCGCTCATGTCGACGTATTCCGTGCGCAGGCCGAGGTACTCCTGGAAGAAGGCGTCGTTGACGATCGAGCCCGCAATTCCCATCGATACGGAGCCCATCGACAGATACGACTTGCCCTTCATCAGCGCGACCGCCAATCCAGCTTTCGCAAAGCCGAGCAGCTTGCCTTTCACGTCCTCCGGGATGTCCGTCGAGCCTGCGTCTTGAACGTCGTTGCCGTAGATGCCGAATGCCGGCAGCCCTTTTTGCGCGTAAGCCGACAATACGGCCGCCAAGTAGACCGCGCCCGGACGCTCCGTGCCGTTAAAGCCCCATACCGCCTTCGGGATGGCCGGGTCCATGTCCATCGTCTCCGTGCCGTAACACCAGCAAGGCGTAACCGTGATCGAGACGCCGACGTTTTCCTTGGCGAACTTGCTCGCCGCGGCCGCGGATTCCGCGACTCCGCCGATCGTCGAGTCGGCGATCACGCACTCGACCGGCGTGCCGTCCGGATAGCGAAGATGATCGGAGAGAAGCTTGGCAACGCCTTTGGCCATGTTCATCGTCTGCTCTTCCAGAGACTCGCGGACGCCTCTGCGCCGGCCGTCAATCGTCGGACGAATGCCGATCTTCGGGAATTCGCCTTTCCACCTGAACTGTTGGTCTGCCATGTGATTAGCCTCCAATGGAATTAAATAATGTTACCGATAACCTCAAGTTACCAAGGAAAACGCTTGCTGTCAATTCTTTAATTTTGTAAGATAAAAGAACATAATGACGACAAGGAGCTTATCTCCATGGTTACGATCTACGATATCGCCGCCAAAGCCGGAGTTTCCGCGATGACCGTGTCCAGGGTTATCAATAACACTGGCAAAATCAGCGACAAAACCCGGAACAAAGTTCGCCGCGTCATGGAGGAGCTGAACTACGTTCCCAACCATATGGCCCGCAGTCTGGTGCTGCAGCAGAGCAACGTGCTGTTCCTGCTCATTACGGACATTACAAACCCCTTCTATACGACGGTCGCGAGAGGCGCGGAGGATGCGGCCAAGAAGCACGGCTACCGCCTGCTGTTTGGTAACTCGGACGAGAGCGTCGAGAAGGAAAAGGATTATATCGACACCATTCTGGCTACAAGAGCGGACGGCGTGCTCGTCGCCCCGACCGGCGATCTGTCGCTGCCGCACTTGGAGACGCTGAGAAGGCACCGCGTTCCGTTCGTGCTGCTCGACCGCGAGGTGCCGGGCATGGACAGCGACGTCGTGCTCGGCGACAGCAAGGAAGGCGCGCGCAAGCTGGTCGACCATCTGACGTCGCGCGGTCATCGGCGAATCGCGCTCATCAACGGCTCTCCGCTTATTTCAAGCGCCCGGCTTCGGCTGGAAGGCTACCGGGAAGCGCTGAAGCTGAACGATATCCCCTTCGATCAGAACGACGTATTGGAAACCGCGTTCGAGCCTAGAAGCGACCTGAGCGAGATCGAGAGCTGGTTCGACCGCATGTCCCCGCCTCCGACCGCCATCGTCGCCGGCAATAACGTGCTCGCCGTCGAGGTCATCCGTACCCTGCACGCGCGGGGCATCCGGGTTCCGGAGCAGGTATCGGTCGTCTGCTTCGACGATCTCGGTCCGTATTCCGAGATCGACCCGTTCCTGACCGTCATCGCCCAGCAGGCGTATCAATTCGGCTATCTCGGCACGCAAATGCTCATCGATCGCATCCAGGAGCGCGACGTTACCGGCCTGCCATGGAAAAAAATCGTGCTCCCCGCCGACATGATCGTTCGTCGGTCGGTGAGCACGATTTAGATAGCTTAGTTGAAGCCCCCATTGACCCTGATCGTCTGTCCCGTGATCCAGCGGGCTTTGCCGCTGACCAGCAGCTCCACGGCATTGGCGATGTCATCCGGTTCTCCGAGTCGGCCGAAGGCGTTCATCCTGCGGAAGGAATCGACCAGCTCCGGCGACTTGCCGTTCAAGAACAGGTCCGTAGCCACCTGCCCGGGAGCGATGCAGTTAATCGTGATGTCCCGGGGACCGAATTCCTTGGCCAGCTGGCGGGTCATCTGTTCGACCGCCCCCTTAGTCGCGGCGTACACGCTGTAGGCCGGCAGCATCGCTCCCGAAACCGATGTCGAGAAGTTAACAATGGTGCCTCCCCGCTCCATATGCATCATCGCTTGCTGGCAGGCGAAGTAGGTTCCTTTGACGTTGATCGCGAAAAGGCGGTCGAACGTCTCCTCCGTTACATCATCTATCGCTTCCGTCACCATGATTCCCGCATTGTTGACGAGAATGTCGATTTTTCCGAAACGTTCCAGCGTCGCCTCGAACAAGCTCTCGATCTCCTTGGTGTTGCCGATGTCGGCGCGAATCGCCGCTGCCTGCCCTCCGGCTTGCTCGATCATCCGTACGGCCTCGTGCGCTTTGTCGGGATTCGAGGAATAGTTAATCGCAACCATGACGCCGGACGCCGCCAATTGCAAGGCGACCTGCCTGCCGATCCCGCGCGAGGCTCCCGTAACGATCGCTGCTTTTCCTTGCATGCTCATCAATCTCTCTCCTTTACGGCTTGCCGCATTAGTTTGAACCTTACGGTCTCATTTTAACGCGAACGTCAGCCGGCCAGTTAGATCGATCCTTTCCCGTTCTTGCCTAATCCTCTTCTTTCTTTCTATAATGGAACTACTTTTTCGGAAACGGAGACTCTCTGGATGGACAACCCGAACGAATCTATACGCACGGAAAAAGCATTGCGGCAATTGGCCGATCTGATCGGCCGTCACGCCCCCTCGAACGGAACGCATCCGACTGACGTTCCGTCCCTTGCCCTGCTGCGCGCCATCGATTCGACCCAGCGGCTGGACTCCGTATATAAGCCCTCGATTTGCGTCGTGGCGCAGGGCGCCAAAACGGCAACCGCAGCCGGCGAGACGTATCGCTACGATCCTTCGACCTACCTGGTGACAGGCGTGGAGCTGCCCGTCTTCGGCAGCATCGTCGAGGCCTCCCGCGAGGTTCCGTACTTAAGCCTTAAGCTTGGCTTCGAAGCCGACCTCGTTCTGGAAGTCGCGAAGCACGCCGACATGCCCCCCGTCGGCGCTCCCCCGGCAGGTCGCGGCATCGCTGTAAACCGGACGTCCCCGGACTTGCTAGAAGCGCTGGTTCGGCTGATGCGGCTGCTCGACGCTCCCGGGGAAATTCCGTTTATGGCGCCGCTGATTCTTCGCGAGATCGTCTACCGCACTTTCCAGGACGATCAAGGTGCGATCCTTTACCCGTTTACGGCGATCGGCAGCCATGCGCACGGCATCGCGCAAGCGATCCGTCTGATCAACCGACAGTTCGATCGGCCGCTGTCGGTGGAGCACTTGGCCAAAACGGCGAATATGAGCTCTTCCGCCTTCCATAAGCATTTCAAGCGCACCACGGCGATGAGTCCGCTGCAATACCAGAAAACGGTGCGCCTTCAGGAGGCCAGAAGACTGATGCTGTCGGAGGCCGTCCCCGCCTCCGACGCCGCCTTCCGGGTCGGCTATGAAAGTCCGTCCCAGTTCAGCCGGGAATACGCCCGGATGTACGGCAAGCCTCCGGCCAGGGACCGAAGGGAGCAGAGCCCCGCTAATCGCGCTTGGCGGGAATGATCGGTTAAAGCAAGGCACATGGGCTTCATCCGTTCCTCGGGCTCTTGTCTACCACAAATAAAGATCGTCGCCTTTCAATTTGAAGACGGCTTCCATAAAGTAATAGTCGCCGTAAATGATGGCATGATGATGCGAGGAGGCGTGATAGGCCCCGGAGCCGTTCTGCAGGATGGCGTCGGAGCTCTCCGACCAGTCGCTGCGAGACTCGTCCAAAGTTCGCAGCAGCTTAAGCGCCGCGTTCAGGTAGACGTCCTTCTCGTAGGGGCCGACGGCTTTGGCGATTTCGATCAGACCGCACGCCGCGATCGCCGCGGCCGTGTCGTCTTCGCGCCTAGGCTCCGCCGGCTGCCGGAAGTCGACCGGAATGACGCCGCTGTCCGGAATGTTGGCGATGAAATAATGCGCGATCCGCTTCGCCGTATGCAGGTAGTCCGCTTTGCCGGTATGAATATAGCTCATCATAAAGCCGTACAGCGCCCACGTCTGTCCTCTCGTCCAGGACGATCCCTCCTCGTAGCCCTGTCCGCCGTACGTTTTCACCACGCCGCCGTGATGCGGATCGAACTCGACGATATGATTGACCGAGCCGTCCGGCCGGACGAAAGCTTCCCTCGACGTATCGGCGTGCTTCATGGCGATTTGCTTAAAGCGCGGATCGCCTGTCTCCTCCGAGGCCCAGTACAGGAGCGGAATGTTGAGCATGCAGTCGATGATCGCCCAGCCCCGCGTATCCTTGTCCTCCAGGTCGTTCCACGCGCGGATGAAGCCTCCGGCCAGGTTAAACCGGCCGGCCAGCAAGTTGGCGGCATGCAGCGCGCGCTTTCGCGACTCCGGATTTTTCGTGACCCGATAGTTGGCCACGCTGGTCGGCAGCCACATAAAGCCGACGTCGTGATGCAGGCCGTAGAACTCCTGAAAGCAGCGGTCCAGCTTGACCTCGGAGATTTGGGCGATTTCTTTGTACTTCTCCTTGCCGGTCTCGTGATGCATCAGCCACATCATCCCGCCCCAGAAGCCGTTCGTCCACCAGCAGATGCCGTCCGCGACGTCGCCGGACGGGTTGCTGGAGGAGCGATCGTCGTAAGTTCCGTCTATCGTCGTGTAAGGAATTTTGTGCCGCGATTTTTCGCTGACCCCATCCATTTTTTGCGTGATTTTCCCGATTACGCCGTCAAGCCAACCCCTGTTCTCACCCGTTATCAGCGCCATGAATAAACCCTCTCTCCGTTTGCTAAACCGGCCTCTCCACTAGTTGAATCAGCCTCTCCGTTTGTTGACCCGGCCTCTTCGCCTATCGAATCAGCCTCACGGCTTGTTGAATCAACCTTTGATCGCTCCCGACGACACGCCTTTGACGAAATACTTTTGCAGCGACAGGAACGCGATCAGCACCGGAACAAGCGACATCGTCGTACCCGCGAAAATCATGTCCCACCGCGACGAGAATTCGCCGACGTAATAGAACAGCTCGACGATCATCGTCTTCGTCTCCCCCGACGGCAGCACGAGCATCGGCATCAGAAAGTCGTTCCAGATGCCAAGCCCCTGCAGCACGACCATGCTGGCCGTCACGGGCCCGAGCAGCGGAAAGACGATCGTCCAGAACATTCTCAATCGCGTACTGCCGTCGATCTCCGCCGATTCCTCGATCTCGCGCGGCACGCCCTTCAGAAAGCTCGTGTACAGCAGGACGCCGAAGCCTACCGATCCGGCAATGTAAATCATAATCGGCCCGAGCAAATTCCCGAACAAGCCCATCATGTTCAGTTGCTTGAACAGCGGGATCATGTACACCTGGAACGGCACCATCATTCCGAACAGGAAATAAATATAGATCGCGTTCGTCCATTTCCGGTTCGTCCGTTCGATCGCGTACGCCGCCATCGGAATGACGACGACCATCGCGGCGATCGAGCCGACGGTCAGAATTCCGCTGTTAAGCATCGCCCTGGGATAGTCGGTCTTCGTGAGCAAATACTTAAAGCTCTCCGTATAGAACCCGCTCGGCAGCGCGATCGCGTCGCGCAAAATTTCCGCGTTGGACTTGAAGGCGGACATCATGTTGAATGCAATCGGAAATACGAATACGAGCGCGATGGCCAGCGTGATCGCGAACAGGACGACGTTGCCGGTCGTAACCGGCTTTTTGGCGGTTTTGCCCATCTTACATCTGCACCTCCCTCTTGCGAAGCAACCGAATCTGAACGAGCGAGATGATCAGGATCAGCGCGAACAGCACCATCGCGAGCGCGGTTCCGAAGCCTTGACGGCCTTCGCCGAACGCTACCCTGTATATAATGTAAGTCAACGTTTCGGTCGCAAAGCCCGGCCCGCCGTTCGTCATGACGGCGATCTGGTCGAACAGCTTCAAGGAATTGATCATCGACAGCATGACGCATACGGTCGTCGCGCCTGCCAGCAGCGGGAACGTCACGTGCCGGAATTGCTTCCATTTCCCTGCCCCGTCGATGCTCGCCGCTTCGAGCAGCTCTTGCGGAATCCCTTGCAGACCGGCCAGATAGATGATCATATAGTAGCCCGACGCCTTCCAAACCGTTGACAATATAATCGATAGCAGCGCGTAATCCGGATTTCCGAGCCAGTCCGTCTTCAAGGAGCTTAAACCGACGGTATCGAGCAGTTGATTAACGACCCCGAAGTTGTAGTTCAAAATAATCATCCAAATAAAGCCCATAATGATGCCGCTCATTAGCACCGGAAAATAGAAGATGCTCCGAAACAAGTTGCGAAACCAGCGCACCTGATCGACCAAGATCGCCAGCGCCAGCGCGACGACGTTCTCCAGCAGCACGAGCGCGATCGCCACTAGAATCGTATTTTTCAAGGCGTTATGAACCCGGGGGCTTTCCCCGATTTCTTTGAAATTGTCCCAACCGATGTAGCGGATATTTTCGCTGATGCCGTCCCACGAGGTGAAGCTGAGATAAATGCTGCTCAGAGTGGGCGTCATGACAAACAAGCTGTACAGCAGGAAGGCCGGCAAAATAAACCAAATCGCATAACCGCGCCACCCTGATTTCTTTTTTCTTCCCGTCGCCGTGGCGTTCATGTTCGTACCTCCTGCCTCTGATGCAAGACAGGGCTGTCCCATAAGTCATTAATGGGCCAACGATATAAAATGATCGGTTCGTGAACAGGAGGGTCCCGTAACCCGTAACAGGGTAATTTCATGATCGTATGAGGCAGACTCTTTGCTCTCCAGGAGATATATCCCCATTCTTTTTCGATCATTTTAGTTACCCCGGCTTACGGGACAAGCCCATTCTTTTTGCGATCATTTTGGTTGCCCTGGCTTATGGGACAGCCCCGTCCCGCGGTCGTATGCCTGAATCGGCCTGCCTTACTGCTGGTTCGCCTTCACGTTGTTGTCGTACTCGGTATCGGATTGCTTCATGTAATCGGTCACGTCTCCGTTGCCCACGACAAGCTCCTGCAGAAGCTTGTAGAACCAGTTGCGGAATTGCGGCGGAATCGCGTTGTCGCCAAACCATTGATTGATCATCATCGACTTCGGAATCGAGGAGTCGGCCATCAGCCGGAGCACTTCCTTCATCTGCTCGTTCGTCTCGTAGCTCGCTTCGGCTTTGGTCGTCGGAATGCCGTTAACCGTCGCGAGATAAGGGCTGTATTGGGCCGGATCGAAGAAAAACTTCACGAACTCCTTAACCGCTTCCACCTTGTTCGGATCTTTGGCCGCTTCCGCCGACAGAGCCCATCCGGCGAGCGTTGGCAAGCCGTTGACGACGATCGAGCCGTCGCGGTTCGGCAGCGCGTAGAAGCCGTATTCGAAGCTCGGATCGGCTTCGGTAATCTGGCCGAACATCCAAGGACCGGAGTAGAGCTGCGCCGCCTTGCCCGTGACGAGCATCGACGCCGTTTGGTTGTCCGCCGTGCTCAGCCAGCCCTTGTCCACGTATTTCGTGAACAGCTCCTTGTAGTCCGTAATCGCCTGCACCATGCTTGCGTCCGTGAAGCTGGCCGTTTGCGCCGTGCGCTTGGAGTTCCAGTCCGGATCGTCCTTGTACACGTTGTTGATCAGGAAGTAGTTCACCCAGAAGCCCATATGGAACAAGTCTTTGCCGCCGGCCACGATCGGCGAAATGCCGCTTGCGAGCAGCTTCTCCTGGATCGCGATAAATTCGTCGTACGTCTTCGGCAGCTCCGTGACGCCCGCGTCGGCGTACGCTTTTTTGCTGTACATGATGCCGTTGGGCGCGTTGCCCGTCAGCGGAGCGTTATAAATTTTTCCTTGATACTCCGGCAGGAAGGTGAACAGGTCGTGCAGCTCCGCCGGCAGCTCGGCCAGCTTGCCCGCGTCCGCGAACACCTTCGTGTCGCGCATCTCCACCAGATCCGGGAACTCGCCGACGGCGTCTTTCGTCTTCAGCCAATCGAGGTAGGAATCGCTTGTCGTTTCGCTGATGTTTTTGATCGTAATGTGCGGGTGGGCTTGCGTGAAGGCGTCGATCGTCGTCTCGATCGCCTGCTTCGTCGCCGGGTCCCCTGTCGCGTAGGCGATCGAGATCGTTACCGGATTCGGCTTGTTGTCCGCCGAAGCTGAGCCTGCCGGCGAACCGGACGGAGCGCTGCTCGGCGAACCGGAATTGCCGTTGTTTCCGCCGCAGGCCGTTAAGACCAGCGACGCCGCCAATACGGCGGAAGACAGCTTGAATAGCGATTTTGGAGTCATCTGTTTGTTAACCTCCCTATTAGGTGTGCTGCGCTTGCGTAAGGATGTTCGTTGTCCTTGTTACAAGGTTAACATCGCTCCACCTCGCGATAAATGAAGTTTTTTTAGCGGCATATGCGGTTATTTAAGAGGTTTGTCGACGATCGGGAAGCTCAGACGGACGGATGTGCCGACATGCTCCATGCTGCTGATCTCCAGCCCGTAGCCGTCGCCGCATACCGTTTTGATCCGGTCGTATACGTTTTTCAGGCCTACGTTTTTGGCTGGGGCATTCGGCTCCGCGAGCTGGTCCTTCAACAGCTGCAGCTGAACTTCGCCCATGCCGACGCCGTCGTCGTATACGGTCGCGGACAACGTATCGCCGGTCCGCTCGATCGTGACGAGCACGCTGCCCTTGCCGCCTTTGGGCCGAATGCCGTGCTGGATCGCATTCTCTACGACCGGCTGCAGCGACAGCTTCAAGATCGGATAGTCCATGCGTACGTCGTCGGCGACGTTCAACCGAAAATCGATCCGATTCTCGTAGCGGACGCGGATAATATGAAAATAATCGTTCAGATGATCGAGTTCCTCCCGAATGGACACCCAGTCCTCGCCGTAATCGATGACGTACTTCAACTGATTGGATAAGGCAAGAATCATGTCGGCCACTTCGCCGTCGTCGTTGTAGACCGCGTTCATGCGAATCACTTCCAGCGTGTTGTACAAATAATGCGGGCGGATCTGGCTTTTCAGCGCGTTCAGCTCCGCTTGCTTTTGTTTGATTTCCGCGACGTAAGCGTCGTTGATGAAAATTTTGAGCCGCTCCACCATCCGGTTGAAGCCGAACGCCAGACGGCCCAGTTCGTCCTTGCCGTAAGAATGGATCTGCGTATCCAGATTGCCCATCTCGACTTTGTTCATATGCTGCAGCACATCCCGGATCGGGGATGCCAGCCGCTTGGACAGCAGCGTGCCCATCGCCAGCAGCGCGATCGCGCAGACGACGATGGCGATATAGACGGCCGATTGCGTGGAGGTCAGCTGGGCGAACAGATTTCGCTCGGACACGCGCAGGAGCACGCGCCCCGACAAGTAGGGAATCTCGTCGCTGAACACCAGATAGCCATCGTCGTCGAAGCGGTCGAACGCCGCCTCGGACGACTCCGCGTTCGCTTTTTCCTCGGTTCGATTGCTGTAGTAAATCCGATTGGCTCCGTCCAGCACGTACAGCTCGTCGTCCTTGTTCAGATTCATCTCCTGGAAGAAGCTGTCCAGCACCCCCGCGTCGACGTCGATAAACAGGCTGCCCACCACTTTCGGCTCCGCCGTCAACGTGCCGGAGATGTCGATCAAGTTGCGTCCGAACGTAATGACGTTTCTTTCGAGGGAATTGTAGTAGTGTTCGCCGTGGGTCGGATAGATCGACAGATGATTCGGTTTCTCCGCGAGCGGCTGCAGCCAATCGGCGACAGGCAGCCGCTCCTCCTGCAGCGGCTTGCTCTGCCTCGTTTGAAAATACAGCTTGCCGTCCATCGAGCGAACGAAATAGACGCTGCGGATGTGCTTATCGCTGTAGAGCACCGTTCTTAAAAAAGCGGCGATCGGAATGCTGTTGATCTGCTCGTACTCGTTGACGTTGGCGGTCTGGTTGACGGAGATCGTATGCGAATAGCCCTCGTATCTTCCCGTATACATCAGGCGGGTGATTTCGTCGTAGTCGGAAAAGAAGTTGTTAACGTTGTAGCTCAAATAAAGCGACATCTGCTTCAAATTATTAACCGTAAACTGCTGGACGTGACCTGTGAACGCTTGCAAAGAAAAGACGCTCAGCGCGATGAGCGGAATCAGGCCAACCAGCAAAAACGCGGCCGAAAATTTGACGAATACGCTGTTCCACCATTTTCGAACGAAAGACATGGCGTCCCCTCCGACAATCTGGGTGACAAGCGGTCGTTCCGCTATCCCTCTTGCTCAGGCCTTGAGAGATTGCTTGAATTCCTGCGGCAGCTTGCCCGTGTGCTTCTTGAACATGTCGCTGAAATGCCTGGCATTATTGTAGCCGACCTTCTCCGCGATCTCGTACACCATCAGGTCGGTCGTCTTGAGCAGCAGAACGGCCTGCTCCATTCGCAAGTCGGTGACGTACTGCTTGAAATTGCGCTTCGTATGCTTCTTGAAGAAGCTGCTGAAATAATAAGGGTTCATAAAAGCGATCGCGGCGACCGATTCCAGCGAAATGTCCTCCGCGTAATGAGCTTCGATATACCGAACGATGCGCTCGACCAAGGTTTGTTCCTTGCCGGCCGGCTTGTCCCCGATCCGGTTGAACAGCTCCTGAAGCATGTCGACAATGCCGTCGCACATCGCTTCGTACGTCTCGTACTGCCTCAAGCGGCTTTGCAGATGCTGAATGTCGAAGCCCCAATCGGACATCGGCACGTCGGACTTCTTCACTTCCTGCACGATGTACAGAAGCGAGGAGAAGCAGGTGGACACGGCCAGTTGGCGATTGCCGATCGTCGCGGCTTGGATGACCTGCAGCAGCGCCTTCATCGTGGACAGCGCGTTATCCCAGGCGCCTTCGGTCAGTCCTCTAATAATTTCGGATTGGAGCGTAAACCATTCGTTCTCGCTGTCTTTGCGCTGTTCGCGAACGCGATAAGCGATGGCCCGATTCAGTCCGGTAAAATAGGTCATTTCCAGGGCCTGTTCCGCTTGTTCGCGCGAGACGGGCAATCCGGACAGGACGTTGACCGGGTCGCCGACTCCGACGGACACCTTCAGCTTGAGGAAGTTAAGGATGTTGTCCCTGATCGCCGTCGCCAGCTCCAGCGGCATGTCCGGTTCCTCGCAACTCAGTACGAAAACATGATTTCCCGCACGAACGAACGAATACCCTCTGCCGAAAGCTTCGACGCTCTCTTGCACGATATTGCGGACGGCGAACTCGACCAGCTTCTGCGTAGGCGCGGGCCAGCGTTCGTTATCGTTGCCCTCCGGATCGATCCCGACAATGCCTGCCGCATACAGAGGTCCGGCAAGCTTATTCCGAAGGTGCGCGTAGCCTTCGGAATTCTCCGGCAACGTCCCCTCCGCCAACTGCTCCAGCCACACGTCCACCTCGCCGTCGCGGTTTTTCCTCTCGAGCTGATCCAGCTTGCGTCTGCGGCGATCCTCTTCGTTTTCCTCATGGATCAGGGACAACGTCTTGGCAATGACCGCTTCGAGCTCCGACTTCTTGACGGGCTTGACCAAACAATCGACGGCCCCGAAGGCGACGGCGTCCCTCGCGTATGAAAATTCCTGATAGGCGCTAATAAACACGGTTTTGATCGGCAGCTCGCGCCTCTTGATTTCTTTAATGATGTCGATGCCGCTATAGTGAGGCATGCTGATGTCGCTAATGACGATATCGGGCTGGAGCGCCTCGATCGTCTCCAGCAGCTCCTTCCCGTCATAGGCGTAACCGACGATTTCGAGTCCGTACTCGTCCCACGGAATCAGCTTGCCCAGCCCCTTCAAAATAATCGGTTCGTCGTCGGCGAGCACTACGGTTATTTTCATGCGGTCGCGCCCCCTTTTTCCGGATCGTCTCGTCCGTAACGCCAAAACAGGGACGCGAATGTTCTCGTGCCCCCGTTCCAGCTCCCATTATTCAATATCCTGCAATGTCTTTCTCGTTGATATACCAAGTATAATGCGTCCCGTCCGGTTAGTCGACAAAATGCGAGCGAAACAACAGTCGATCTTGACTTGAATGGCCATCGGACCGCAAGGTTGTGTGTCCATTCTAGAGCATATGACGCGGATGGGGTATGCGGCTTTTTAAGCGTCTTATGCTCCTTTTTTAAGATCTTCTACCGGTTTGCCGCCCGCCCAACCGTTCACTCTGCCGCTCCGGGAGAGATTTCACGGGGCAGGCGAACCTCGAAAACGGTGCGAACGACGTCGCTTTGGGCGGAGATGGAGCCCCGATGCCGCTCCACGATATTTTTGGCGATGAACAAGCCTAGTCCCGTGCCGCCCTCCTGGTAGGTGCGGGCTTTGTCCCCGGTGTAGAATATATCGAAGATATGCGGGAGATCCTCAGGAGGAATGCTGTCCCCGTAATTGACGATGCGGACAATCGCCTGGTCGCCGTCGGGCAGACAATGGATGTCGATAAACTCGCCGTCGCTGCCGTAACGTGCCGCGTTGCCGAACAAATTTTCGAACACGCGGGCCAACTGCTCCCCATCTCCTCGTACCGTCACAGACGGGGTGACGTGCATTCGGGAGGTCAAATGCCGGGCTTCGAGCATCGGATACAGTTCTTCGTTTAGCTGCACCAGCAGCTCGCTAACATCGACCGGCATGAGGTCGATTTTCTGCCTCCCGTAATTCATCCGGGCCACGTCGAACAATTCGTCGATCAGCCGTTCCAGGCGCCTCGACTTCGTATAGGCAATGGCCGTGTAATGCTTGGCCTGCTCCGGAGGCAGCGGTTCGTTCTTCAGAATAAAATCCAAATAACCGATGACCGAAGTCAGCGGCGTGCGAAGATCGTGCGCCAGGTTCAGCATCAGCTGCTCCTTGCTGTTCTCGGCGAAATCGCCTCTTTCCAACGCCTGGCGCAGCTTCTCGCCGGCCAAGCGGATGTCTCGGGCAATATCGCCGAATTCGTCGCGGGACGTTATGTCGATCCTCGTATCAAAATGGCCGGAGGCAAGCTGGTTGATCCCGTCCGAGATGTCGCGGAAATACCGGGCATACCGCTTCGTAAGCAGGAAAAAGATCCAGACGGCCAGCGGAATAAAAAAGATAAGAAAAAAGTTGACGTCCCCGATCTGTCTGATGAAATGGCGAACCTGCGTCGACGGATCCTCCAGCTTGGTCGTGTAGTAGTACGCTTGGGCGGCTTTGTACAGGCCGAACGTAACCGCGGCGGCAAGCAGCATGCTGAGACCGAACAGTGCGACCATGTTGAATCTGAAGCTTCGGAATAGATTAGCCATCGAAGGAATACCCGACTCCCCATACGGTTTTGATCCGCTTATTCTTGTTCAGATCTTCGCCGAGTTTTTTGCGCAGCGTACGGATGTGAACCATCACCGTATTGTTGCCCGCATAATACGTCTCCTCCCATACGCGCCGGAAAATATTTTCCGTGCTGAACACCTTCTTGGGATGAGCGGCCAACAGATGCAAAATATCGAATTCCTTGGGAGTCAAGCTCACGGGCTGACCGTCGACGAGGACCGTCCGATCCTCCGGATAGATGACAAGCCCCCCGGCTTCGATCGTCATCTTGTCCGTCCCGGCGGAACGGTTGAACTGCAGGGAACGCCTGAGTTGGGCATTCACCCGGGCGACCAGTTCCATTGGGTTAAACGGTTTGGTCATGTAGTCGTCGGCTCCCTGGATCAGACCTGTGATTTTATCGAGGTCGGAGCTCTTCGCGCTCAGAAAAATGATCGGCATACGGTGCTTGTCCCTGATTTGCCGAGTCGCTTCGTACCCGTCGAGCTTCGGCATCATAATATCGAGAATCGCCAGCTCGACCGGATATTTCAATAGCGCGTCCACTGCCTCCCGGCCATCCCTCGCCTTGATGCAGCGGTAGCCCTGCTTGACCAGATGCAGCTCCACCAGGTCGGCGATTTCCGCGTCGTCGTCCGCGATCAGTATCGTAATCCGGTTCACCGGCTTTTTTCCTCCCTGCTTTGGCAAACAGAACGTACAGCGCGTTGCCAGCCATTCCACCCGCCGTATTCAAAATCAGATCGTCCACGTCAAAGTTGCCTATGGAGAAAATCGCCTGGGACATTTCCAGCGCCAAGCTGAGAAAGAATGAGATCGCCCAAACGTTGGCGGCCCTCGCTCCCTTGCGGGCTCCGAGCGCTGACAGCAGCAGCCCAAGCGGCACGAAAATCGCGAAATTGCCATATAAGTTCACCGAGCTGTGTCCCGTGCCGGCGTTCAACGCGCTCGTTATTTCATGCATTGGGATCAGGTTTCCCTGCTTGATCCTCATCAGGATGCGCGCCGGTTCCTGGAAGCTGATCTTCAACTGCTCCGTCATATAGGCGACATTGGCGGAATGGCCCTTGAACAGAATAATTTTGACTAAAATGTACAAATAAATGGCGAGAACCGCTTGCAGCACGACGATTCGCAGTTTCATGAAGGTCCGGCCTCCTTCGCGCCCGGCGAGCCGGCCTCGCAAGTCGTGACGATAACCCCGCCCATGTTGTCCCCAGAAAGCTCGTAGCTGCCTTCGATCGGAATGGAGAGCGGCTTCCCCGCCTTCACGGAGTAGTAGGACACGGTATACGCCGTTCCGTTCACTTCCGCCTGAATCCGTCCTTGTTCTTTTAAGTAGTCCAAATACTCTTCCAACACCACGCCCTGCTTCTGCATGATCGCGCTGTGCGGGAGCCCGACGTAGCGAAAATGCCAAGGCTCGTGCTTAACGCCCGTTATTTCCGTCTTATCCTCCGGATAACGCAGCACGAAGCCGTGCTTCCAGGCGTTCTTCTCCAGCCACTTGCCCTCCGGGGCGTCCTTCATCAGCCCGAGCGAAGAACCGACGTCGAGCGACAGCCCCAGATTATGCTCGCTGTAGCCCGGCGGATTGGCGTAGTCCGCCCCCATCCTCTCGTACAGCTCGGCTTGTTTCTCCTCGTCTCTGTAGCCGCTCGTAATCAGAAACTGATCGACGCCGTCCGCTCTGGCCGCCTCGATCATCGCGGCGAACTTGCGCAGCAGATCCGGCGGCAGCTCGACGCTGTTGTCCAACACGCCGATTCCTTCCATTAAATCCGGCCGTTCGAACAGATTAACGACGTCGGGCAGCTTCGCCCCTTTCGGCACCGGGTGCCGGGAATTGACGAGCAGCAAATCGCCTTGATACGCCTCGTCCGGATCGATGTGCAGCATCGCCGTCTCCGCCGACCCCGGCTCTTCCCAGCGCGCAGGCTCCCCTTCCAGGACGACGATTTTATTTTCATCCGAGCCCGCCGGCTTCAATGCATTCCACCCGTAGCCGAGCATAAGCGCAATTGCTGCTACGAATAATAGTTTTTTCATGCTGCCAATCCTCCCTTATCTGCTTACAGGATAAAGGAGAGTTTTTAAAAATAAGGCCGGAAAATCCTAAAGAATTTATTAAGAGGGGGAATACGCAAAGGGGCCGCCCCCCAGATCCAACGTCGATCTGACGAGACAGCCCCGCGATATCCGATCACGCCTCGAACCTGGTCTTTGGCTATTTTCTCAGGAAACCCTGCTTCATTAAGAAAGATTGCATGTGCAGACGCGAAGGAGACGCCATTCGTTCCGCCATTTGCTCCGACCAAGAGCGGTTCGCCCTGCCTTCGGACCTAGCCAGCATATATTCGCGGGTCGTTTCGTCGTATTCATTAATCGCGGAAAGCTCGTTGTCGGTATGATAGGTTTCTTGATGGAAGATGGCTGCCAGCGGCAAGCGCGGCCTCATGAGAGGCGTCTGATCGGGATAGCCGACGCACATGCCGAATACCGGATAGACGAGCACCGGCAGCTTGAGCAGCTCGGCGACCTCGGCGATGCGATTGCGGATACCGCCGATGTAAACGATGCCGAGACCCAACGATTCTGCGGCCACGGCTGCGTTCTGTGCGGCAAGGGCAGCATCGACAGTCGCGATTATAAAATGCTCCGTCGTGTCCGTCTGCGCTTCGGTCCCATGCATCTCCGACGCGGCGCTTAGTCGATGAAGGTCCGCGCACCATACGAGAAAGATCGGGCATTGCTCGATGTAAGCCTGATTGCCGCACAAGAGGGCGAGCCGCTTCTTGAGCTCGGCATCGGTAACTCCGATGACGCTGTAGGCCTGCATATTGCTCGAAGTGGACGCCATTTGTCCGGAGTGCAGGATGGCATCCAGCTTCTCTTGTTCGATCGGAGTCGTCAGAAATTTGCGGATGGAGCGGTGGTTTTGAAGCAAACGGATCGGATCGTTCATCTGGCTGCCTCCCCCGGCTTCAACAACGCACATATTTGCGCTTAAACCCAAGCTGCCCTTTTGCTTCCGCCTTTTCGATATTCCCCAGTGCGTTCAGGAACTTCTTCTTCACCTGGACCTGGCCGATCGCCTTAGCGGTCTCGACCGCTTCGTCATGGAGCGGCAAGTAGGAGACGCCGACCGTGTAAATAAAATTGCTCATCGCGTATTTGGTCCGTTCGGGACGATCGTGGATCGTGTTTCTCACGAGCTCCAACATCTCACTAAGCTTGCTTTCGGAAAATTCGTGATCCGGACGGTTGCCGAGCAGCCAGCAATAGCAGTTCCACCCCGCCGACATTTTCAGCTCTTCCCCGCTGGCAATCCATTTGTCGGACACTTCTTGCGCAATGTCCGTCTCCGCGAGCGTAACCGCGACGACGAAGTCCGACAACATATAGAAATAAGCCGTCTCCATCCACCGATCGAAATCCGCCTCAGTCATTGCTTTCGGATCGGCGATAACTCCGGCAAAATACATCGCGTCGTAATTGCCGGTAGCGTACAGCTGCTCGGCCAACGGCTGATTTTTCTTGATGATTCTGTACATCGGCTTCATCTCGCCCGTAGCGACGCCGAACAGCGGATCATGCGCGCCGTTGGACATGTACATCTTCTTCAACCGTTCCTTGCCGAGTGCTTCCAACTGCTGCATTACCGCTTCGAATTCCATCGTGATCCCGTCCCCTTTCTAATCCGATTATACCGCTAACTTGTCCTGAGTACGAGTCTCCAGCCGGGACAGTATCCGAAATGCCCTATAAATAGTTTTGATCGCTTGATAAGCAAAATGTATAATCGTTGTGAAATCAATTCGTATATTCATATGGTCAGGTTGAGCGGTTAGAGCCCGTTTGCGATGAAGGAGACGAAGCAAATGAATGACGCGAGATGGATTTCCGCCGGTACGCCGGAACAGCTTCGGACCGAAAATACGAGAAGCATCCTGTATATTGAAGACAACCGGGAAATCGGCCAGTGGGTCAAGGAGGAGCTGGAGCAGCGCGGCTATGCGGTGCAGTGGCTAACATCCGGAGAAGGCGCGGAACGGGAAGTGCTTGAAAAAGATGTCGTCATCCTCGATATTATGCTTCCCGGGCTGGACGGTTTTACGATCGGTCAACGATTAAAAAAAGCGGCCCCGTCGGTACCGGTCTTGCTCCTGTCCGCCCGTTCGGCTGTCGATGATAAGCTGGCGGGGCTTCAGTTCGCCGACGATTATGTGACCAAGCCTTTTCATCTCGACGAGCTGGCAGCGAGAGTGGAAGTTCTGCTGCGCAGGAGCGGATCGGGACTTCCGAAACGTATGAAGCTCGGACAGCATATCGTCGTGAACATGACCGAGAATACGGTGCTGAATGAAAGCACGGGAGAAGAAATTATATTGACGGGCAAGCAGCATCAAATTCTGATGTATTTTCTGGGCCGACCCAATCAAATTTTGCCTAAAGAAAAAATCTTTGAAGCGATCTGGGGTGAACCGTACATGGAGGGCGACAAAACGCTGATGGTCCATATTCGCCACCTTCGCAAGAAGCTGGAACGAAACCCGGACGTGCCGGAAATTATTGAAACGGTTCGAGGCATCGGGTACAGAGTCCGACTATGAGACGTTTTGGCTCGTTTTTCCGCCGGTATTTGCTGTTCCATTTTCTAGTTCTCATTTCCCTTCCGATTCTGGCGATTTTCATGGTTGCCGGCGTATCCCCCTCCGAAGAGCCGTCGGGTCCGCTGTATGAATATCGCAGCATCGTGGTCCTGATCGGCCTCATCTTTACCGTATTTATCTGCATTTCGTGGATATTCTTCTATCGCCTCCGTCGACGGCTGATCCGTCTGCAGGAAGCGATGGCCGTGCCTGCAGACGGCGACCGGCTTCCCCGCCCTATGTCCGTTCGCTCCGCGCGCTTGGACGAAATCGGCCAGTTGGAAGCGTCATTTAACCGAATGGTCCTCCAGCTCGAAGATAGCCGCCGCCGGGAACTGGAAGAGGAATCGCTCAGGCGAAGACTGATTGCGAATTTGTCGCACGATTTACGAACGCCGCTTACCGTTATTCGCGGACACGCCTCAAGGTTGAGCAAAGAACCGCTCAGCCTGGAAGGGCGCGACTCGCTTGAGGCGATCGACCATACCATTACACGTGTCGGAGAACTGATGGACGACCTGCTGGCATACACGCTGCTCACCTCGGGCAAATACCCGTATCACCCCATTCCCACGGATATCGTTCGGTTGGCGAGAGCCTCCATCGCCTCCTGGTATCCGGCGTTTGAGCAGGCGGGGTTCCGTATCGAAGCCGATTTGCCGATGCAGACGACGTTCTCATGGGAAGTCGATCCGCAATGGATGACGCGCGTGCTTGATAATCTATTCCAGAACATCCTCCGGCATGCAGGAACCGGCCAATATGTCGGTATAGCCGTAAACGCGGAATTGGAGAGATTGACGATCACAGATCGCGGCCCTGGAATGGACGAGCCCTCCGCCGACCGCGGCGCCGGTATTGGACTTGCGATCACTGCGCATATGTTGAAGGAAATGAAGCTTCAGACGGATTTTGTATCGGATGAAAACGGCACAAGCGTGACGATCTGCCAAGCAAAAAATTAAACTGGATTTAAACGGAGCCCTCCCCGGCATTTAACCTGAACCGGTTAAAATGAAAAGCATGTTAAGAAGGAGGGCTTCACATGCTTACCATCCACCAACTCGTCAAACGCCGCGGTTCCCGCACCATTCTAAACGGCATCAGCTTTCAGGCGCGGTCCGGCCGGGTGACCGGCTTCCTTGGGCCTAACGGCGCAGGCAAAAGCTCGACGCTCCGCATTTTGCTAGGGCTTGACAGCGCCACTTCAGGCGAAGCGCTTATTAACGGAGTACCTTACGCGCGTCTTCGCAACCCGCTCGCCACCGTTGGCGCCTTGCTCGACGGCTCCGGCGCTCACCGGGCCAGAACCGGACGCGCGCATCTGAGCTGGATCGCCCGTTCGGCAGGCTTGCCCCGCTCCCGGGTCGACGAAGTATTAGGGATCGTCGGTCTGACCGATGCTGCGGCCAAACGCGTCGGCAGCTACTCCCTCGGCATGGGACGCCGACTCGGGCTGGCCGCCGCGCTGCTCGGCGATCCCGAAGTCCTGGTTCTGGACGAACCGGTGAACGGTCTCGATCCGGAAGGCATCCGCTGGATCAGGACGTTGGTGCGCGAACGAGCCGCAGCGGGCCGTACGGTGCTGCTATCCAGCCATCTGATGGGAGAATTGGCCGAGACCGTTGACGATGTGATTGTCATTAGCCAGGGGCGAATCGTCGCCGACGGCACGCTTGCTGAAGTTATCGGCGGTCACGGCACGCTTGAGAATGCATTTTTTGCACTTACGACTCCGAACGGCAGGGTCGCGCAATGAGGGCGATTACTGCCGAGTTGTCCAAGCTGCTCTCCCTTCTGTCGGTCTGGGTCGCGCTCGCCATAGGACTGATTGTCCCAACGGCCATTGTCGCAATCAACTCTGTATCGACCCGGAAAGCGATTGCCCTAGGTGATCACACAGCCGTCGGTATCGACATGGGCTATCAAGAATTGGCGTTCGGCGTCATCGGCGCAATCATTATTGGCGTTATCGCGGTCAGCAGCGAGTATTTCACCGAAAGCGGTGAATCCGGAGGCGGACGCCAGATTACGACCAGCCTGATCGCGAGGCCGTCCCGCCTCCGTTTCCTGCTGGCGAAAGCAACCGCTGTTGCCATGGTCAGCGCAGTACTGGCCTCAGCCTCTGCAGTCGCTACAATGGCTGAGATCCGGATCTTCCTTGGAGAGCATGCACCCGAGTTGGGAAGCGCGGACGTTCCGCGTCTGGCCGGCATCGTCTGCTATTGGGTGCTGTCTGCGCTTCTGGCATTCGGGATTACTGTCCTTACCCGTCATGGCATCGTTCCCCTTGCTATCCTGATCGTGAATACTTCTGTCGTCACAGTCACTTATCTGCTCACTCGGATTACATCGCTGGCATACTATTTTCCCGATATGGCCGGAATTCGCATGTTTATTCGCAACCTCGACGACTCGACTGTCGAGATGGCCCCACTCGTCGGCGGTCTGGTCATGACAGCCTGGGTCGCGGCGCTTCTCACCATTGCCGCCATCGTATTTTGCCGGAGAGATGCATGAGCACCGAAATCGTTCGGCCTCGCAGCCGGGAATTCGTCCAAGCACTCGCCGCAGAACTGTCCAAACTTGGGTCGCTGCCAGCCATATGGCTCACCCTAGGAGTTTCACTGATCCTCAATCTCGTCCTGGCCGCCGCCTTCGCCAGCGCCGGATTGCAAGGCTCAACCGGCACGCCAAACGTACTCGATATCGGACTAGCCTCAATTAGCTACATACAAGCCGGATACATCATTCTCGGGATCGTTGCTTCCTGCTCCGAGTATACCGGAGGGCAAATTCACACAACCCTTACAGCAATGCCCCGGCGCAGCCTTCAACTCGTTGCCGCTCATCTTGCTCTGACGATCATAGTCGTCCCTGCCGCGATCATCACCGCGGCGTCCAGCGTCCTGCTCGCCGCAATCACTCTCGGCGACGTTCCTTCAGCGTCTCTGGATCTAGGCAGCACTATCGGTGTCCTTGCAGGTGTAACCGTGCACCTCGGTCTTATGACCCTGCTCAGCGCGTCCTTGGGAGTTCTGCTGCGCCGAACGCTACCTGCCGCAATTGTCGTACTCGGCTATACCTTTATCGCCGGCCCGCTCTTGCGAGAGCAAACCACTCAAGCGAAATACCTCCCCGACACCGCGGGGCTCGCCATGTGGTTCCCGCAACCCGGCGATGCAAGCGCGCTCCCCCCGGCACAAGGGGCCATCGTCTTGGTCGCTTGGACTTTTGCGGCGTTTGTGGTCGCTTTGGCTGTTTATCGTAAGCGAGATATGTGATTCCAACAACAATCACGACCGCTAGGCCATCTATATATTTCTCATCTCATGAATACTCCCGCCACTTACCATCGCTGACGCTCCGGTTGAAGTGGGGGTTTCTGGTGTCTCATTCGTACACGCTACCGAATGCTTAACACCAGTGGA
>NZ_JBEPYQ010000006.1:0-77863 GCF_041641335.1 Cohnella sp.
ACGCGGACCTTGAGCTCGTGCCGTACGGCGGCGCGAAGCTGCGCATCGCGGAGTTCCCGACGATCGGCCATCCGCTCGAAGCGAGACGGCATATGTAGAACCAATCCCTCTGGCAGTCGCTGCCGCGCGTGCCAGAGGGATTTCCACGTTTATGTCGCTGTCAGGCCGAGTCGCTTGTACGGTTCCCGCGATCGTTAGCGAATTCCGATGCTATTTGCGAGAATCGATACGGAGCGGGACAGCTTCGTGCTGAAAATATGGAACAAAGACTCCAATCCGGATATTGGGTTTCTATATCGGTTGCTTACGGCTTTGAGCCAGCGGGGAGTCGCAGTGCCGGAGACGCTCGGCTGGGGAATCGACGCCAGCGGACATCAGGCGCTGCTTGCTCGTTATGGCGGAGAGCCCGTCACGAAAGCAAACGCCAAGACGATGTCCGCGCTGGCGACTATTTTGTCGGCGATCCATCGGATTCCCGTTGAGGCGGCGGCCGTTCACTCCATCGTTAATCCGCCGGTGACGGGCGTATACGTACCGGTCAGAAACCGGGCGTCGTCGCTCGCCAGGAAAGCGATGACCGAGGCCACGTCGTCGGGTTCGGCTATGCGACCAAGAGGCGTGAACCGGCCGACGACTTCCCTTTCGTGCTCGGACAGCTCGCCGCCGTCCGCTTCCGCATTCACGTGGCCCGGCGCAACGACGTTGGCGGTAATGCCTTGCACTCCGAGCTCTTGCGCGAGGTGAGCGGCGAAGGAATTGAGGCCGCCCTTGGCCGTGCCTTGCGAGATCATGCAGGGCGAAGGGTCTTTGCCCAACGTGTCGGATACGTAAACGAGCCTGCCGTATCGCCGTTCCATCATATAGGGCATGACGGCTTGGGTCGGCACGAACGCGGCTTTTAACTCGTGCAGCACTTTCGCCGCGAACGAGCTCCAGGTCAGGTCCGCGAATGGTGCGGCTTCGAAGTCGATGGAGGCGTTGCACACCAGAATATCGATGCGGCCGTACGAGGCAAGAACCTCGCCGACCAGGCGCGAAAACTGCTCTTCTCGAAGAACGTCCGCTTGAAGCGCCATTGCTTCCCCGCCGCCGGCCGTTATCTCCTCTACGAGCTGTTCAGCGGCCGAGGAATTCGCCGCCGAATCATTGACGACTACCCGCGCACCCCGCTCGGCCAGCAGTAGGGAGGAGGCGCGGCCGATTCCCCGCGAGCCTCCCGTAACAATCGCCACTTTGCCTTGAAGATCCATAGCCAACTCTTCCTTCCTTCTATTCGTTGATTTGGGAAGCCGAATACATCTGCGCGATTTCCAGCGCCGTTTTCCTTACTTCCTCGGCAATGCGAGGGGGCTCCAGCACAAGGACATCGGTCCCCGAATGAAGCAGAAGTCCGATCAGCCGTTTTCCTTCGGGAAGAGAGGTTCGCACGAGAAGCGAGCCGTCCGGCTGCTTCTCGATCTCGCTCTCGTCGAACCAGTCGATGGCCGCTACCTTTCCTTCGCCCGAAATCCGCAGCACCAGATCGACGCAGGGCGCCGCTCGCTCCACGGGCGCCTCCATCCGTCTGTTTAGCTCGGCCAGATCCGCTCCCCTGCGCCGATAGCTTTCGGCCAGCATCTGCAAATCCCGAATCCGCGAGAGCTTGAAGATCCGATAATCCTCGCGAGTCAGACAATATCCGTGAAGGTACCAGGAGTACCCCTTGAGGGCCAGCCCCATCGGCTCGACGCAGCGTTCCGATTCGCCTCCCTGGCTGTCGGTGTAGGCGAAGCGGACGAGCTTCGTCTCGGCGGTCGCCGTCTGCAGCGTCTCGTATTTGCGGCGCTCGGCCTCGCTGTTGCGCCAAGGGGTAAAGTCGACCACAACCTGCTGGCGCTCCGATAGCCGATCACGTTCCGCCTGCGAGAGCAGCGCGCCGACTTTGCCGAGCAGGGCTTCCATGCCGGAGTCGTTCAACGCACGGGTCGATTGAAGCCCCTTCAGGGCAGTGAACAGCGAAGCAAGCTCGGCGAAGGACAGCAGCTGCCGGTCCAGCCGGAAGCTGTCCATGATCTCGAAGCCGCCTTCGGCTCCGGTGTAGGAGACGATCGGGATTCCCGCCAGGCTTAACGACTCCAGGTCGCGGTAGATCGTGCGCAGAGACACTTCCATCCGCTCGGCCAGCTCATTCGCCTGCACTCGCTTTCTGTTCAAGAGAAGAATCGTAATCGCCATCATTCGTTCGAGCTTCATATCCGTTCCTCCCGATCGTAACTTCCGGCGCCGTCAATGCGCCGTCGCGTAACTGTCGATCTCTGCCGCCGGGTCGAGCTTCTCGTTGCTCATGAACAGGGCGGTCACCAAGGCAAGAATGGCGGGAAGGAGCGCCCATGCGAACGTCGCGCCGATCGATGAAGCGAGCCCCGACCGGACGACGTCCAGCACGCCGGCGTCGAAGGTTTGGCTGAGCTCGGGATTCAACAGGACGTACGGATCGCCGTAGTCTAGGTTCGCTGGCACGGAAGAGGATCCGCCGCTCGCGAATGCCGATGTCAATTTGCCTGTGAGCAAGTGGCTTTGAATGATGCCGAAGATCGTAATTCCGAGCGTCATGCCGAGCGAACGGTTGAAGTTAAGCGTAGAGTTGGCGGCTCCGCGCTGCGTCGCCGGAAAAGATTGAATGGCCGACGTGCTGAGAACGGAGAAGGTCGCGCCTACGCCGAGACCGATCAGAATCATATAGACGGTGACGAGAACGCGCGGCGATTCCGCCGTAATCCCCGTCAGCAGAATGAGCCCGGCGACGAGCAGGAAGAGGGGGGGCGCCAGAATCGTCCGGTAGGACAGCTTCGTCATCAGGAAACCTCCCAGCGTAGCCGTCACTACGGAGCCCATCATCATCGGCAGCAGAACGAGTCCGGCATTGGACGCGGTGCCTCCCAGCACGCCCTGGATGTAGATCGGAATGAACACCGACGCGGACATGAAGGCGGCTCCGCTGAACATGGCGATGACGTTGCTCGTCGTATAGAGCCGGTTCTGGAACATCCGGAAGGAGATGATCGGTTCGGCCGCTCTTTTTTCCACGAAGATCAGGAGCAGCGCCAACACGAGGAAACCCGCAAACAGTCCGAGAATCTGGGGCGAGCCCCAAGCATACTGTTTTCCGCCGAGCTCCAAAGCCATCATGAGACATACGATCGCTCCGACGAGCAGCGTCGCGCCCAAGTAATCGATGCTTTGTCTGGAATGGGCGGCCGACTTCTTGTAGAACAATGCGATCAGTACGAACGCGATCAAGCCGAGCGGCAAGTTGATGTAGAAGATCCATTCCCAACGCAGATGGTCCGTGATGTACCCGCCGACCATCGGCGCGGCTATGCTCGACAGGCCGAACAAAGCTCCGAACATCCCCATCATTTTCCCTCTGTTCTCTGGGGACACGACGTCGAACAGGATCGTGAACGCGATCGATACCATGGCGCCTGCGCCGATCCCTTGCACCGCTCTGTAGATGCTGAGCATCACGATGGAGTCGGCCGTGCCGCACAGGGCCGATCCGATCATGAACACGACGATGCCGAAGATGAAAAACCGCTTGCGCCCGTACATGTCGGACAGCTTGCCGAAGATCGGCATCCCCGCCATCTCCGTGACCATATAAGCGGACGTCACCCAGACGAATTTGTCCAGCCCGCCCATCTCCCCGACGATCGTTCCCATGGCCGTAGCCACGATCGTGTTGTCCATCGACGCCATGAGGATGGAGAGCAGAAGCCCCGCCATAATGAACCCGACTTTATTTTTCTCTTTACTCATGAGATGTTCCATTCCCTTCGCGATTAAGTGAACCGGCGAACCCGCCGTCTGAAATCATCATAACCGCCCTTTGTTGACACCTGTTTGTCAGGATTAAAAAAATTGTTGACGAGTCCGGGCCCGCCGGCGCGCTTAAAGCCCAAGTCCTATGAGGATTGGGCTATTTTTGTCGTTGACAACCCTAGTAAAATGGTTTAGTATTCCATTATATCAACTCGGAATAGTGTGTTTTCTAAAAATTCCGAAAACTTCGCATTACGACCAGGGGGAGAACGACAGAATGAAATTCAACAAGATCAGCTTGCTGGCATTGGTATTATTGTTAACAACGGTGCTGGCCGCATGCAGTAAAGACAATTCGAACAGCGGCGGCCAGAATGCTTCGCAGAGTCCGGCCGGCAGCGCCAGCCCGTCTCAGGAGCAGAACGCCAAGGAATATAAGAACGAACTGAACATCGCCCTCACGGCCCAGCCTCCGACTTTGGATACCGCGATCACGGTATCGGCCGTAGCGTTGGATACGGCGGGCAACATTTTCGAACAGTTGTACACATTGAACGCTAACTACGAGCCGAAGCCGCAGCTGGCGGAATCGGTGGAAATAAGCGAGGACGGCTTGACGTATACGTTTAAGCTGCGCCAAGGCGTGAAGTTCCACAACGGCAAAGAGATGACTTCCGAAGACGTCGTCGCCTCGATGAACCGTTGGCTCACGACGTCGTCCCGCGCCAAGGTGCTGCTGACGAACGCGAAGTTCGAAGCGGTCGACGCTTATTCGGTAAAATTAACGGTCGAGAAGGCGGCTTCGGACGTGCTCATTCTGATCGCTTCCCAAGCGCAATTCCCTTCGATCCTGCCGAAGGAGATCGTGGAATCCGCGCCTCCGGAAGGCATTACGGAGTACATCGGCACAGGTCCTTACAAGTTCAAGGAATGGAAGCAGGATCAGTATATTCATCTGGTTAGAAACGAAGATTACCAAGGCATCGAGGCGGAGCCGAGCGGCTACTACGGACGCAAGGACGCGCCTACGGAAAACCTGTATTTCCACTTCGTCACCGACCATGCGACGCGGATCGCGGGCGTCAAGACCGGCAAATACGACGTGGCCGACAGCATTCCGATCGAGAGCTACGACGAGCTTGCCGCCGATAAGAACGTAGACGTGCAGACGTTCCCGGGCGGGGCGCTGACCGCGTTCCTGAACACCTCCGAAGGCTTGTTCGCGAATCAGACGATCCGCCAAGCGGTTATCGCGGCGCTCAACAACGACGAAATCCTGCTGGCGAGCTTCGCCAAGCCGGAGCTGTACTCGCTCGCTCCGGGTTACCTGAGCAGCAGCCAAGTGCAATGGGCGAACGACGCCGGCAAGGAGTACTACAACCAAGCCGACCAAGAGAAGGCTAAGAAGCTTCTCGCGGAAGCCGGCTATAACGGAGAAGAAGTCACGCTGCTGACGACGAAAGATTACGCCGAGATGTACACGGCTACGCTGGTCATTCAAGAGCAGCTTCGCCAGATCGGCATGAACGTCAAAGTCGACAACTTCGACTTCCCGACGTTCCTGGAGACGAAGAACGACCGCAGCAAATGGGATCTGTTCGTAGCGAGCACGGGCTATCAGCCGACTCCTCCGCAATTGCTCGCCGTCAACCCGGACTGGGCCGGTCTGAACAACGACACCGTGAAGCAGGCGCTGATCGACATTCGCGGCGCGGCCACTCCGGAAGCGGCCAAGGCGGAATGGGAGAAGCTGCAGCAGTTCCTGTACGAATTCGGTTCGTCCACGGTTATCGGGCATTACAACATCCTCGTGGCGACGTCGAAGAACTTGGAAGGCTTCGAGCTGTTCAAAACTCCGCTGGTGTGGAACGCGAAAATCGCGAAATAAGCGCGAAATAAGATAGTCGTCTCCATTAGAGGAGGGTGTGACAAGTTACTTCGTAACTTAGCCGACACCCTCCTTGTATTGATGAATCGGCAATAATGGAATACAATCGTAGACGCCAACTTATTCGACAACGAACGAGGAGATTTCATGCTGGTTTACATTGCGAAAAGGCTTCTGTCTCTGATTCCCGTATTGTTCGTCGTCACCGTCGCAATCTTCCTGATCATTCACCTGACGCCGGGCGACCCCGCGGCCGCGATGCTGGGCATCGAAGCTTCGGAGGCGGATATTCAGGCGCTGAACGAGCAGCTCGGGTTGAATCGCCCTGTGCACGAGCAGTATATCCACTGGGTTTCGGGCGTACTCAGAGGAGATCTGGGCGATTCCATCTTCATGCGCCAGTCCGTCGGACAAGCGATCGCCGAGCATATCGGCCCTACGCTTTCCTTGGCGATTCTCGGACAAGCGATCGCGCTTGTGCTGGCGATTCCGTTCGGCATGATCGCCGCGTACAAGAGGGGCACGGCCGTCGATTATTCGCTGATGGGAGTGTCGCTGCTCGGACTCGCGATTCCGAGCTTCCTGCTCGGCTTGTTCCTGATGCTGATCGTCGGCGTACAGCTTCAATGGCTGCCTGTCGCGGGGTACGAGCCGCTGAGCAAGGGGCTGTGGGAGCATCTGCAATATTTGATTCTTCCGGGTCTTTCCCTGGGCGCCATTCAGGCGGCTCTCATTACGCGAATGACCCGCTCGTCCATGCTGGACATTTTGAACCTGAATTACATTAAGACGGCCCGTTCCAAAGGGCTGCGGGAGCTGACCGTGCTGACGAAGCACGCCTTCCGCAATGCGTTCCTGCCGATTCTGACCGTCATCGGCCAGACGTTCGGCACGCTCGTGACGGGTGCGGTCGTCGTGGAGTCGATTTTTAATATTCCCGGACTGGGCCAGCTCATCCTGAATTCGGTCGTGCGCAGGGATTTCGCCGTCATCCAGGGCGTCGTATTGATCGTCACGCTGATCTACGTGGGCATCAATCTGATCGTCGACCTGCTGTACGGCGCGGTGGATCCGCGCGTACGCCTGGACCGCAAATAGGGAGGAGAGGGCAACATGGCGAAAGAAAACATCATCGCGATGAGCAGGCGGCTGAAAAAAGAGCAGCGAGCCTTGCGCTTCCGCCGGTTCAGAAGCAATTACGGCTTGGTTATCGGCGCCGTCCTGTTCGCGCTGTTCATCTTGATCGCGGCGATCGGGCCTTATCTGATGCCGTTCGACCCGTACGCGATGAAAGTCACCGAGCGTCTTCAGCCGCCCAGCGGCGCCCATCTGCTCGGAACCGACGAATTCGGCCGGGATCTGATGACGAGAATCGTCTACGGCGCGAGAGTATCCGTCAGCGTCGGCTTGATCGTGTCGCTGCTGTCCTCGCTGCTCGGTCTCGTGATCGGAATTTACGCCAGCTACTACAAGACGCTGGATCATATTTTAATGCGCATCTGCGACGGCTTGATCGCCATTCCCGGCGTGCTGCTCGCCATCGCCCTGATGGCCGCGCTGGGCGCGTCCGCGATGAACGTCATTATCGCGCTGACGATCGTATTCACGCCGAACATTGCCAGGGTCGTCCGCTCGTCGGCGCTCGTCGTCCGGGAGCAGACTTATATTGAAGCGATGCATGCCCAAGGGGCGAGCGACTCTCGCATTCTCTGGAAGCATATCGCCGTCAACACGCTGTCCCCTCTGCTTGTTCAAGCGACGTTCGTTTTCGCGGAGGCGATCATTTCCGAAGCGGCGCTGAGCTTCCTCGGGGCGGGCATTCCGGCTCCGGAAGCGAGCTGGGGCAACATTCTCCATGCCGGCAAGCTGGTTATCTACAAGGCTTGGTGGATGGTCGTGTTCCCAGGCGTATTCATCATATTGTCCGTTCTCGGCTTGAATCTGCTGGGGGACGGCTTGCGGGACTTTCTCGACCCTCGCGTGAAGCTGAAGCAGAAGAAATCATGACATCGAACGGGACGGAGGGTGCGATATGAGCCAGGCGCCTCTATTGGAAATCAAAAACTTGAAGACGCATTTTCATACGGAGCGGGGAAAAGTGACGGCCGTCGGCGGGGTCAGCTTCTCTATGGACCGCGGGGAAATTATCGGCATCGTAGGCGAGTCGGGCTGCGGCAAAAGCGTTATGTCCCAGTCCATCTTAAGGCTGCTCGAGCATACCGATTCGGTCGAGTACGAGGGAGAAGTTCGGTTCGAGGGCGAGAATCTGCTGGACATGCCGCTGTCCAAGCTGCGGGCCGTTCGCGGCAACGATATCTCGATGATTTTCCAGGACCCGCTCACTTCGCTTAATCCGGTATATACGATCGGCAATCAGATCGAGGAGGCGCTTCGCCTTCACCGCAAGCTATCGAAGAGAGAGGCCCGCAAGAAGGCGATCGAGATTTTGGGTCTGACGGGCATTCCTTCGCCGGAGACGCGGGTGGACGATTATCCGCACCAATTGTCCGGTGGCATGCAGCAGCGCGCGATGATTGCGATGGCGCTCGCCTGCGAGCCGAAGCTGCTCATCGCCGACGAGCCGACGACCGCGCTCGACGTGACGATCCAGGCGCAAATTCTGGAGCTGATCACGGAGCTCAACCGGACGCTCGGCATGGGCGTGCTGTTCATTACGCACGATCTCGGAGTCGTATCGGAAATTTGCACCGGCGTCAAAGTGATGTACTTGGGACGGATCGTCGAGGAGGCGACGACGGAGCAGTTGTTCCGATCTCCGCTGCATCCGTACACGCGGGGGCTGCTGAAGTCGATTCCGAAGCTGGAGGGCGACCGCCGCGAGAAGCTGCACGTCATCGAAGGGACCGTTCCTTCGCTGTTCGACATTCCGCGCGGCTGCGGATTTTCGACCCGCTGCCCATATGCCGACGAGAAGTGCCGCAACGAAGACCCGGAGATGGTTCTGGCGGACGAGCGGCATCGGGTGAAGTGCTGGCATTACGAGAAGATCAACCGTCTGGAAGAGAGGAGGAGCGGCGATGGCGAAACGGTCGGCGGCTGAACCGATATTGGCAGTAAACGGACTCGTGAAGAAGTTTCCGGTATACGGTTCGTTCGGGAAGCTGTTCGGGGCCAAAGCTTACGTGAATGCGGTCAGGGAAGCGTCCTTTCGCCTGTACGAAGGGGAGACGTACGGCCTCGTCGGCGAATCGGGCTCGGGCAAGAGCACTACGGGGCGCGCCATTCTCGGCCTGACGCCCGCCAGCTCGGGAGAGGTGCTCTACCGGGGGCAGGATCTCGTCAAGCTGTCGAAGCAGGAGCTGCGCAAGTTCCGCAACGAGATCCAGTTCGTGTTCCAGGACCCGCTCTCTTCCTTGAATCCGCGCAAGCGGATCGGCGACATTCTCGAAGAGCCGCTCATTATTCATAAGATAGGCGACCGGCAGCAGCGTCAGGAGCAAGTGTTTCGCATCCTCGAAGTCGTCGGCTTGCAGCCGGAGCACTATTTCCGCTATCCGCACGAATTTTCCGGAGGGCAGCGGCAGCGGATCGGACTGGCCCGCGCTCTGATCGTCAATCCGAAAATCATGATCTGCGACGAGCCGGTGTCGGCGTTGGACGTGTCCATTCAGTCGCAAATTCTGAACATGCTGCGCGAACTGCAGACGGAGCTGGGCTTGACGATGCTGTTCATCACGCACGACATCAGCGTCGTCCGCTACATTTCCGACCGCATCGGCATCATGTACCTGGGGACGATCGTCGAGGAGGCGCTGACGGACGATCTGTTCCAGGCCCCCCAGCATCCGTATACGAAAGCGCTGCTGTCGGCCGTGCCCGACTATACCCGCAGCCGGCTGAAGGAGCGGATCATCTTGAAGGGCGAGATTCCGTCTCCGCTGTCCCCGCCGCATGGCTGCGTGTTCCACACGCGCTGCCCGCTGGCGACGGACAAGTGCAAGGTCGAGCCGCCTGTCGTCAGGGAAGTACGGGCGGACCATCGGGTCGCCTGCCACTACGTTTAATATGACATCCAAGGAGAGATACAGCGATGACAACGGTGAAAATCACGCAAGGCCAGAACGTCATTTACAACGGAGCGGGATTGCAGGTCATCGGAAGCACCGGACCGAACCTGAGCGGGCTTAACCCGAAGGAGCTGCTGGAAGCGGCGCTCGGTCTGTGCGTCTCGATCTCGATGCAGAAAAAGCTGGCCCACGACGAAATCGACTACGACGCCTCGGAGATCCAGATCGATGTGACGGTGCGCAAGGGGAAAGGCGTGACGGACCGGTTCACGGATTTTAAGGTGACGCTTAAGCTGCCCTCCTCGCTGGACGAGGCCTACAAGCGGGAGCTGATCGAAGCCGCCGAAGAAGTATGCACGATCGGCAATACGCTCAGAAACGGGGCGACGATCGAGACGGTGGAGGTTTAATCCCGAGCGCGCTCCATTGCCGCAGGCTGGGACCGAAAGCCCGTGCCTGCGGCGATTAGTCCCGACAAGCTCGCTTTCCTTCCGCACCAACCTCCTCCCCGCCCCCTTTTAACCGAAACCGCCGCCAAGCTCATCTCGCAAAAGCACATCCTTTCGAGTCGTTCCGCGATTCCGCGTCTCTTGTTGTGACGATCGGCCGAGTTATAGTAAGATTAAATCCCAAATAAACGATCGAGGATACCGCCATGCAGTTGCCGCAACTTTTTCTGGATAAAATGAAAGAACTTCTGCGCGAACAATACGAGGCTTTCATCGCCAGCTACGAGGAAGATAAAGCCCAGGGGCTGAGGGTGAATCCGTTAAAGGTTTCCGCGGAGGAACTGGCCCGGATCGCTCCATTCGCTTTGAGCGGAGTGCCTTGGGCGGCTGAGGGATTCTACTACGGCAAGGAGGATCGGCCGGGCAAGCACCCTTACCATGAGGCCGGGCTGATCTATATTCAGGAGCCCAGCGCGATGGCGGTCGGTGCGCTTGTCGATCCTCGGCCGGGAGAAACGGTGCTCGACTTGTGCGCCGCGCCGGGAGGGAAGACGACGCATTTGGCCGGCCGGATGAACGGGGAGGGGCTGCTCGTCGCCAATGAGCCTCATCCGGCCCGGGCCAAGATCTTGTCCCAGAACGTAGAGCGGCTGGGCGTCCGCAACGCGGTCGTGACGAACGAGATGCCGGACAAGCTCGCCGACAGGTTTCCGGTGTTCTTCGACCGGATTCTGGTCGATGCCCCGTGCTCGGGAGAGGGCATGTTCCGCAAAGATCCCGACGCCTGCGCGCAGTGGAGTATCGATCACGTTGCGATGTGCGCGACTCGGCAGCTCGACATTCTGGCGAGCGCCGCGAAGATGCTGAAGCCCGGCGGCCGGCTCGTCTATTCGACCTGTACGTTCTCGCCGGAGGAGAACGAAGGAGCGATCAGCCGATTCGTGGAGCTTCACCCGGAATTTACGATCGAGGACGCGCATGCTTACGAAGGGTTCGACCATGGCCGGGCGGATTGGACGGCGGACGCCGCTCCCGGCATCGGCGAGACGCTGCGGCTGTGGCCGCACCGCATTCGCGGCGAGGGTCACTATGCTGCCGTGCTGAGGAAGGCGGACGGGGAAGAGGAGACTGTGAGACGCAAATATGCGAAGGGCTTGACCGACCGCAAAGCGTTAAAAGACTACTTCACATTCGCCGAAGAGACGCTGACGGTGACGCCCGCGGGAGAATTCACCCTGTTCGGGGATCAGCTGTACATTATGCCGGCGGGGATGCTCTCGCTTGATCAATTGAAGGTCGTCCGTCCGGGCTGGCATCTGGGCACGCTCAAGAAAAACCGCTTCGAGCCCTCGCATGCGCTCGCATTGTCGCTTAGAGGAGACGAGGTCCGCAACCGCTTGAGCTTGTCATCCGATTCCACGCGGATGCTCGCTTACTTGAAGGGAGAAGCGCTGGAGGCCGAAGGGTCGAAGGGCTGGCATCTCGTCGAGGTCGACGGCTATTCGATCGGCTGGGGCAAGCTGGCGGACGGCACGCTCAAAAACCATTTTCCGAAGGGGCTTCGCTGGACCGGGGGGTAAGCGGATGCCCTTTCCTTTTAGGAGTCAGTCAGGCCGTCGTTCCCTGACTTCTCGATCGGAAACAGATTTTAAGATCCGATTTTCCGGTTAGTTTTCTTATAGCCTCGGCAATGCTGGAGGAATAGCGTATGCTCAACCATTCGTTGGCAAACGCCGTCGCTCAGGATCAGAAAACTTTCGATTCCTGGAAGCGCTTGCCCTCGTTCCCACTTGGATACGGCTTGATGGGATACGTTCAACAGTTTGGCCAACTCCATTTGAGTTTTGCCCGATTTATTGCGCAGCTCCCCCAAATTCCGTCCGATTGCAGAGTAATCCAGCATTCGTTATTCTCCTCTCCGAAAGATGAGACCGATAAATACACTATAGCATGTACGAGAACGAAGGTAATCCGATTAGAAGTTGCATGTAAAACGGGCGATTGCAACCAGCGGTTGAGTAAACCTGCCAGATCGTGAGGAATTCGGCAATTCGTGTCGAATTTACTGGGCTTTGGAATACTGATATAAGTTGATAGCAGGGGGGGAGGAGCGAAATGAGACGCTGGTTCGCGAATTCGTTGAAACGCAAATTAACGCTGCTGCTCGTGTTCGCGATCCTGCTTCCGATGCTGATTACCGGCATCGTGTCCTACCGGATCGCCGCTTCCGTGACGGAGGAGAAGGCGAAGCAGTCGGGGATGAACACGCTGAAGCAGATCAAGGACAAGCTCGAATTCGTCATTCAGGACGTGGAGAACATGTCCATTTTCCTGATTGGGGAGAAGGACATACAGCTTTACCTGGACAACAAGACGGAGGACGTTACGCGCTATTCCTTGATTATCGGGACGCTCACCAACCTGGCATTTTCCAAAAAATACATCTCGAACATTACGATCAAGCCGCTCGACGGCAAGCCGGAGCTGTCCAACTCGACCATTCTCGAATCCGGGCTCGCTCCGCTGCTGGAGCAGTTCAAGATGGATTATCGGAAAACATCGAAATGGTGGACGTCCCTCTATACGAACCAGACGAACGAGGGCGTGAAGCAGGTCATCTCGATCGTGCGGCCGATTCGCAATTTCTACAACTTCCGGGAGATCGGATGGATCGCGGTCAGCCTCGACCAGAAGGAGATCGAACGGTTCATTAACGAGGCTGCTTGGGAGAAGAGCGGTTACGTGCTGCTGCTGGACAAGGAAGACAGAATCATCTCCGTCTCCGGAGGCGATCCGTCGTGGCTGTCCAAGCCGATGGCCGAGGTTATGCCGGATATGGAGCCGTTGAACGAAGCCGGCGGGGTGCTGAAGTACGGCACGGGAAAAGAACAAAAGACGATTCTGTACAATACGATTCCGAATCTGGGCTGGAAGCTGGTCGGCTTCATTCCGACGCAGGTGTACGGGGCGCAGAATGCTTACGTGCTTAACGTCACCGCTTTCGCGACCGGAATCGCGCTCGTGCTCGCCGTCGGGCTTATGCTGCTGTTCGTCCAATGGGTGACCAAGCCGTTGACCGGCCTGACGAAGTATTTGAAGGACGTGAATCCCGACGATCCGATTCCGCTCTATCCGATCCGCAGCACCGACGAGATCGGGCTGCTCGTTCGCAGCTACAACAAGCTCGGCGACAAGATCGACCTGCTTAAAACCCAGGTTCAGAAAAACGAGGCCAAGAAGAAAGAAGCGGACATGCAGGCGCTGCAGGCGCAGATCAATCCGCATTTTCTGTACAATACGCTCTCGTCGATTCAGTGGATCGCGCTCATGAACAAGGACAAGCAGATCGCCGAGATGGTCGGGGCGCTCAGCGATTTTATGAGATTCAGCCTGAACAAGGGCGAGGAATATTGCCACGTTCGCCAGGAGATCGCGCATGCGCAAAATTACGCGTACATTCAGTCGATTCGTTTTCCCGACCAATTCGAGATCGAATTTTTCGTCGACCCGGAGATGATGGACTTGCCGATCCTCAAGCTGCTGTTCCAGCCGCTCATCGAGAACAGTCTGATCCATGGCATTCAGAAAAAGAAAGAGAAGGGGCAAGTATTCGTGCACGGCGAATGGAACGGAGACGTCATGAAGTTCGTCGTGGAGGATACGGGAATCGGTATCGACGAAGCGACGCTGCGCGGCATCCGGGCCCGGATGATGGCGGACTCGGACACGAGTTCTCCTGCAGGAGAGCCGGCTAGGCCGAATACCGGCAGCTACGGCCTGCTGAACGTTCATCGGCGCCTCAGGCTGCATTACGGAAGCGGTTCCGGGCTGACGATCGACAGCCAGCCGAACCGCGGCACGCGAATCTCGTTTCTGATTCCGTTTAAGGAGGGGCAACCGTGAAAATCATGATCGTGGACGACGAAGTGATTATCCGCAACGGCCTGTGTACGGTAATCGACTGGAAGGAGCTCGGTCTGGAGCTTATCCCTCCCGCGGCTTCCGCCGAAGAGGCGCTGGAACGGATTCCGACCGAGGAGCCGAACATTCTGCTGACCGACATTCGCATGACGGGCATGGACGGTATCGAGCTCGCGAAGGAAGTCAAGGCGATGCTGCCGGACACCGAGGTGATCATTCTCACCGGATTCGACGACTTCTCGTACGCCCAGCAGGCGCTTCGCGGAGGTGTGACCGATTATTTGCTGAAGACGAGCCGTCCGGAGGAAATCATCAAGGCGGCGATGAAGGCCAAGCAGAACATCGTGGAGAAAAGAGAGCTGTTGAAGCAGGAGAGACGGCAGCGCAACGAGCTGAACAAGCAGACGTTGATGAAGCTGCTGAGCGGAGGCATGCCGGGCGCCGGAGCGGCCGAGTTCGAACGCATCCGGGACTGGCTGCGCAAGGAGGAGGGCGGCCGGACCGAGGAAGCGGAAGCGGCGCGCGTCGTTATCGTGTCCGCTTCCGGCTGGGGAGACAAGCGGTTCGAAGGTTTGCTGATCGGCGCCGTGGACAACATGATGAATGAATTGCTGACCTGCATCACGCTGCCGGACAGGGAGCGCCTCGTTGTCGTGCTGCGCGAAGAAGCGGAGGCGGGCGGCGAAGCCGCTGTGACGAGGGCGATGAGGCATGTGGAGAGAATTCTGAAGTGCGAGACGTTCGCTGCGGTCGGCCGCTCGACGGATCGGTACGAACAGTTGCCGGAATCATATGCGGAGGCGGAGCGGATCTATTCGTTCAAAGGACTGATCGGCAGCAGCGGACGGTTTACCTGCGAGGATCTTAAAGGGAGAGCGGGAGGGAGAACGCTCTGCTCCGAGCAGGAAGAGGCCGAGCTGTCGGCGCTGCTGATGAGCAACGACGCGACCGGGCTAAGGCATTGGACGAACCAGACGGTAAGGGCGCAGGTGGAGGACTCCGCCGCAACCCCGACGACGCTGCAAGCTTATCTCCATTCCGTTGTCCTCGCGGGCTACCGCTGGCTGGAGAGAACGCGTACCGGAGAGGCGGCTGCCGGCCAGGGGCAGGCGCTGTTCGTGCCCGAGCCCCCCGTCTACGACTGGGGAGGGCGTCCGGAGGACGAAGTGTTCAAAAGCTTGTCCGGGGTCATGGCGGCCTACCATCAATCGATGGACCGGACCCGGTTTTCGTATATCCGCAAGGCGATCGACTACATTCGCGAGCATCTCGATCAACCGCTGTCGCTGCAGCAGGTGGCGGGATTCGTGCATTCGAATCCGAACCACTTCAGCGAAGTATTCAAGCGGGAGACAGGGATGACCTATCTGGAATTCGTCACCCAGGAGCGAATGCGCAAAGCCGCCGAAATGCTGCACGGAACGCCGATCAAGGTGGCCGATATCGCCAATCGGGTAGGCTATATGGATATCAAGTATTTTACGCAGCAGTTCAAGAAGCACACGGGCAAAACTCCGTCCGAATACCGGCAATCTCCGAGAGAACCTGAATAATGACCCCCATCGCCCCGAAGTTTATCCCGTTATCCCGACTGCCTTCGCCCTTTATACTGAACGTGTAGCGAGAGACAAACAAGGAGGGCATAACACATGAGAAAAATAGGGTTAACGGCGTTGCTGACCGCAAGCTTGGCAGTATCCCTGGTCGGATGCGGAGCAGGCGAGAAGAGCAATTCTCCGAAAGAGAGCGGGGCTTCGGCGACGAATGCTTCCGGCGAGAAGGTCAAGCTGTCCATCTGGCATAACTACACGGGCGACGACTTGCGCGCGCAGACGATGCGCGCCACTCTGGAGCAGTTCCAGAAGGACAACCCTAACATTCAATTGGAAATTCAGGGCATCCCGCCTGACGGTTACCGCGCTCGTCTTAAGACGGTAGCGGCAGCGAACGAAATGCCGGACCTGTTCGTCATGTGGCCGGGCGTCATGACCAAAGAATTCCACGGCGGAGATCTGCTCCAGCCGATCAACGAATTGATCGACAGCAAGCCGGAATGGAAGGAAGGCTTCCTGCCGAACTCCTTTAACGACTTCACGATCGACGGCAACACGTACGCTGTTCCGATGGCGCTGTCACCGACGTCGATTCTGTATTACAACAAGAAGCTGTTCGCCGATCAGAGCGTGCAGCCTCCGAAAACTTGGGACGACTTGATGAACGTCGTCGATACGTTCAACAAAGCGAAGATCACCCCGATCGCGCTTGGCAACAAAGCGGCATGGCTGGCGCAATCCAGCATTCTCAGCTCCCTGGGCGACCGGGTGACGGGCACGGAATGGTTCCTAAAAGCGGTAGCGGGCGACGGAGCGAAGTTCACCGATCCGGAATTCGTTCAAGCGCTGGCCTATTTGAAGCAGCTGGCCGAAGCCAAAGCGTTCCAAGACGGCTTCAACAGCATAGACAATACACAGATGGAGCAGATGTTCGCGCAAGGCAAAGCGGCGATGATGATCGACGGAGGCTGGGCGCTGACCAACCTGGCGGCCAACGCCTCCCCGGAAGCACTGGCGGACATGGGCGCGACGGTGCTTCCTTCGGTACCGGACGGCAAGGGCAGCCCGAACTCTCTATCCGGCGTCGTCGGAACGGGACTCGGTCTGAGCAAAAACGTGGAAGGCGCCCGCAAGGAAGCCGCGTTTAAGCTGATCTATACGATGGCGAGCCCGGAAGTTCAGAAGAAGACGCTGGAAGGCAACCAACTGGTCAGCTACAAGGTCGATCTGGATAAGTCCAAAGTTTCCCCGATTTTCGCGGAAGTCTACAGCTTGCTGGGTACGGTAACGACGACGCCGGTATACGACGGACGTCTGAGCTCCGCGGTGGCTGACGTCATGAATAACGGCTTGCAAGAGCTGCTCATGGGCGGTTCTCCGGAAGCGATCGCGAAGAAGATTCAGGACGCGCACGACAAAGAACTGGCCATGACTAAGTAAAGAAACGGAACCGCGATTCCAGCTGCCGGGACTTCCCGGCTCTGGAATCGGTTTGTTTAACCGCTCGCGAGCCCGCTGTCCCAAGGCAAGGATGGCGAAGCCGTGCGACTTGCAAGGAGGGAACCATGACAACTTCGGCGCGAATCAAAGGATTTATCCTCATCGGAATTTTACCGGCTCTGCTGATCTATCTGTTTTTCGTCGTCGTTCCGATTTTCTGGTCCGCTTATTACGGATTTTTCGATTGGAAGGGAATCGGGGCTGCCAAATTCATCGGATTCGACAACTATGCGGAAGTCGTTCGGGATCCGATCTTCTGGAAAGGCTTCAAGAACAATATGTTGATCGTCGCTGCGTCCGTGTTCGGCCAAGTGCCGATCGCGATGATTTTGGCGCTGCTGCTGACGCGGTCGAATCTTTTCCAGAAGATGATACGGGCTTCGGTGTTTATGCCGATGGTGCTGTCATCCGTCGTAGTCGGCATTATCTGGAGTTACATTTACCACCCTCAGATCGGGATTCTGAATTTCTTGCTCGATTCGGTCGGACTGGAGAATCTCAAGAAAGCCTGGCTGTCGGAGCCGAGCGTCTCCATGTACATGATCATGATTCCGATTATCTGGAACTATATCGGCCCGTATATGATCATCTTCATCGCGGCTTTGCAGAACATTCCTTCCGAGATCAACGACGCCGCGCAGATCGACGGCGTAGGCTCGACCCGCAAGCTGTTTCAGATCACGCTTCCGATGATCTGGGATACGATCAAGGTCGTCGTCGTTCTCTGTATCTCGGGAAGCTTGAAGGCGTTCGACCTGATCTACGTCATGACCGGCGGCGGGCCGGCGCATACGACGGAGGTACTCGCTTCTTACATGTACAACAGTACCTTTAACGTGTACCGCTTCGGGTACGGCAGCGCGATATCGACGTCGATCATCATTTTGAGCCTGATCTTGATCCTCGGCAGCCAATATCTCATGAAACGGGATTATCGATAGGAGGCGTTACACATGCAGATGGAGCAGAAGCTTCCCTTTAGTCCGGGACGGGGCTGGGCGAAAATAAACCGCGGGTTGATTAATATCGGATTGTCGCTGTACGCGATCGTGACGTTGTATCCGTTGTTCTGGCTGTTCACCAGCGCTTTCAAGACGAACGAGGAATTCGACTCGCGGCCGTTTTACCTGCCCGAGGTATGGCATTGGGACAACTTGTCGCGAGCATGGAAAGTATCCGCGATGGGCACTTCGCTGATCAACTCGACGATCGTGACGATCGCCTCGCTCGTGCTGACGCTGCTGCTCGGCGCTCTGGCGGCGTACGTGCTGGCGCGTTTTCAGTTCCGGTTGAAGGCTTTCCTTATGGGCTTGTTCTTGCTCGGCATGCTCATTCCGATTCATAGCACGCTCGTTCCGCTGTTTATCATGCTGAAGAAGGTATCGCTGCTCGATACGTACTGGGCGCTGATCTTGCCGTACACGGCGTTCGAGCTGCCGCTCGCGATCTTCGTAACGGCGGCGTTCCTGACGGTCATTCCGAAGGAGATCGAAGAGGCCGCGCTCATCGACGGCACCGGCTACTGGGGCATCTTCTTCCGGATGATGCTGCCGCTTAGCCTTCCCGCGCTGTCGACGGTAGCGATTCTCGGCTTCCTGCGGTTCTGGAACGACTTCGCGTTCGCGCTGATCTTCATCAGCAAACCGGCGCTCAAGACGGTTCCGCTCAGCTTGTCGGTGTTCGCCACCGGCTATTCCACCGATTACAAACTGACGATGGCCGCGATGACGATCGCCGTCATTCCGACGATCGTCGCGTTCCTGATGTTCCAGGAGCAGATCATGAAGGGCATGACCGCCGGAGCGGTCAAAGGGTAAACGAAAAAGGCATGCACGTCCGAAGCGATTGCTCCGGGGATGCATGCCTTTTATATGGTTCCAACGGCTACAAGCCGACGTCGCGGCTGCGTCTTCGCAGCAGCTTCCATCCGGTCCATGCCCAGAGAAAGCCGACGAGCAGCAAGGCGACAGAGGAAGCCAGGAACACGTATTTGCGCGCGGCCGGGGACAGGAACGGGGAGTAATTGGCTTTAAGCCGCTGCTCCGCTTTTTTCATCAGCTCGATCTGCAGGACCGGATCGTTATCCATTCCTCCCGCGTTCAGGCGGTACCCGTTCGTCTGGCCCGCGGCGTTAAGCCCCAACCTTACGGTGAAGGTGATGTCGATGCCGAGCCGCTTGCAGATGTCGAGCACTGCTTGGGAATGCGCGCCGTACGGGAACGCGAGCGCGTAATTCGGCGTGCCCAGCTCCCGCTGCAAAATCTCGTTGGCCTGCCGCAAATCCTCGGTCACTCGTTCCTCGTACTCTGCCTCGGTTTCCATCCGCTTTTCTTTTTTCAAGTACATATTCCATGCGAGCTTCGGCTTTAGCGCATTGCTGCCCGGCGCGGTCGGCACGTAGCTGTGGGAGTCGAACGTATGGCTGAAAAATTCGATTCCGCCCTGCCGCATTTCCTTGACCTGCTCCCAAGTCGCTTTCGGAAAAGCGCCTTTCCTCTCTCCGACCTTGCCGACGATCAGGAAGGCGGAGGCCGGAGCTCCGTATTTCTTCAGTAGCGGATAGGCTTGGCTGTACAGCGATTCGTAGCCGTCGTCGAAGGTCAGAAGCACGGCGTTGTCCGGCACCGGAGCGGAATGCAAAATGAAATCCCGGTATTGGCTCATCGTAATCCACTTAAAGTTGTTGGCTTTCATCCATTCGAGCTGCTTCTCGAAATTCGCGGCGCTTAGCGACGTAATATCCGTCGGCTCCTGGCTGACGTCGTGATACATGAGCACCAGTACGCGGTCCCGATAATAGATTCCGGACGGATCGGCCGCGGCGGGCTTTAGTCCGTAGTAGAGGGAAGGTGACTTGTCCAGCGCGATCGCCTGCACGAGGGCGGGCGCCGCCCGATGCAGAGACGGGAAATAGCCGTTGTACCAGCGGATCGTCAGCAGGCCGAGCGCCGCCGTTCCGAGCGCCAGCACAAGCGTTAAAATCAGAAATTTGGTTTTGAGCGTCATCGTTGTACCTCTCATTTGCTAGTAGGGTGTCTCTAAAACATAGGTCTCCTAATGATACCAGATTCTGTACGGAGATTCGACAACTCTCTTGCTCGCTTCGTGCCGCATTCCATTTGTTTATTATTTGTTGATAGGCGATATGTAGAATAAAGTCGAGAGCTATCCGCCTTAAGGCATAGGAAAATAGTTGGTTCAGTCGAACGAATGGAGGAAGCGCATTGATAAGAAAACAATGGAGTTCGGGATTGGCCAAGCTGTTGGTTATCGCTTTGCTTCTGCAGAGCATCCCTGCGATGCAATGGGGGGGAAGCGCGGCTTATGCGGAGGAACCGGGCGACGGGCCGGTTTATTCCATTGAGCCGGTCAGCGTTACGCAAAGCACATACGGACCTAGCGTGACGGACGTCACTTACGGAACCGATCATTTGATCGATTATACCTGGGAGAGGATGACCGAGGGCACGTTCAAGCCGCCTGCTCGAGAAGCGGCGATGATGACTTACGACGAATCTGAAGGAAATGTCATACTGTTCGGGGGCGAGGGGAACAGCGGCTTGCTGAACGATACTTGGGTATGGACCGGGGGCAGCGACAACACCTGGCAGGAAAAGCTGAGTGTCGGAACTCCGCCGTCCAAACGCAAGCACGCGGCAATGGCGTACGATCCGGTGAGCGATAGCGTGATCCTATTCGGAGGAGAGGGGCAATCCGGCGCTCTGCTGGGGGATACGTGGCGATGGGACGGCGCCTCTTGGACGCAAGCGGGCGGTTCAGCGCCTTCGCCGCGTTCCGGAGCGCAGATGGCTTCAGACGGCCAGAATCTAATTCTGTTCGGAGGGAAAGGAGCCGGGGGGATTCTCGCAGACACCTGGCTGTGGAACGGATCGACCTGGGAAAATGTGACGCCTGCCGATCCAAGCGATTCTCCGCCCGGCGCTTATCACGGCCAGATGAGCTTCGACGGCCAGACGGCGGTTCTGTATGGCGGGATTACGGGGGTGGTGACGAGAGATTATACGGCGTCTTCGAACCAGCAAGTGACCTCCGTCACCCACCGGGAGGGCTCGACCGAGCTGTGGCAATGGAATCGCGCTGAAAGGAAATGGAGTTCGACCGAAGGACCCGAAGGCTACGAACGCTGGGCGCAAGCGATGGCATATGATGGTCGGCGCGTCGTCTTCTTCGGGGGCAAGCGGGATTACGTTCATTCGTACAATTCGGTATTGGTTTCCGATCTGATTCTGCCTTCGAGTACATATTCTCTCATGAGAGGCAGCTCCGCCTACGGTTGGAGAAACGGCGCATGGGAGAAATACCCTCTCACGTTTTCCACGGGCGTCGTCTATAACGACATAACCGGATTCGAAGGTTTCGTGCAGGAAAATCCAAACAAGCTCCCGTTCCCGCTGAGCAACGCGAGCATGGCGTTTGACGGCTCCAAGTTCATCGTGTTCGGCGGTTATCGGGACCAAATCGACATCATGGACAAGCCGCTGCAAAATGTGGTCGGCAGTTGGCCGGCGGGCCGAATGAACGAAACGTGGGCGTTCGGCTACACGCCGCCGTCCGCTCCGGTCATCGAGATGGCCGAGGATCCGATTCCTAATTTCGATCCGGCGCATCTCGACGACACCGTCAGCATTATTACGGAGATCCACTCTCTCGGCGGCAGAAAGATTACGTCGCGCGGAGTGGAGTACCGGCCGTACACGGAGGACGGAACCGAGGATTGGATATCCGTCCCCTACACGGCCACGAATCCGCAAGGGGTCGGTTCGTTCACCGTGACGCTTACCGGTCTCGATTGGCACCGCCAATACGAGGTCCGGGGCTTTGCCGTTAATGAAATAGGCAAGAGCTACACCGAAGTCAAGCCGTTCGAGCTGAAGGACGATCCGAACATGAAGCCGCCGGAAGTTCGTTTTGACCGCGTCGGCGCGACTTACGTCCATGTGAAGGATAGGAAACGGATCGTTGCCGTCGGCGAAGGCATGACCAATCTGCTGCGCAAGCCGCTGAATGAAATTCATTTTCATCTGAAGAACGGCGCTTCCGAGCATCCGCTAAAATATAATATTTTGAACGGCCGTCAACTGGAGTTGACCTGGGACGAGGATTTGCCCCCGGGAAAATATGACGTCGTGCTTGAACATGATTTCTATAATAAAGAAATTAATAAAGATACGTCCGAAAAATATACGTTCCCGGAAGGACTGCAGTTGATTGCGCTGGATTTCTACAAGCCGCGCGATTTCGCGTGGGTGGAGGTGCCGAGCACCTCTTCGGCCAACGAGCTCAGCTCTCTGAGACTGCAGGGGCCGTTCACGGAAACTCCGGAGGCGCCGAACGTATACGCGCTCAACGACGTTTCCGAGGTCGTTGCGATTAACAATACCGTTATGTTCAAAGGCAGCAGCCTTGTTGTGGACAAGAGCAATTCGGCGCAATCCGTTATTACCGGAGAAGGACGCCTGTACGTCAATACGGGAGGCCAAGGGGTGAACGCGTCGTATACGTTGTACGACGGAAGCTTCGAGCTGACTTCAAACGATTTCTCCATCGTCATGAACGACGGCAAGGCCGCCGATTATTTGGGCATCGATATGCCTCTTAAACCGACCAAGATTACGTTCAACAAGGGCGGCGTGAATTTGGCCGGTTCTCTGGAGCTCGGTTTTATGGTCGGCAACCAGAAAGTATCCAAAGCGATCGCCGTCGACGATCTGCTATATCGCTACGGCCGGTTTGAACTGGTCGGCGATTACTCGCTGGACAAGAGCTTTAAGGTTGGTCCAATCGACGTAAGCGACACTTCCTTCGTCATCGACAGCCGTTATCCGATGGTTAACGTGAAGGGCAAGGGCAAGCTGCCGGGAACGGACATCGGCTTCGACCTGCGCATGAAGCTGAAGCAAGGGCGACTCGACGAGATCGGCTTCAGCATGTTCAACAAGTCGAATCTGGGCTCCACGGGCCTGCAGGTCGATTACTTGTACGGTATCGTGGACAAGCTGGCCGGCAAGACGCAAATTCCGCAGCGCCTCCCGGTATCCGGTTCGGTGACGGACGTTCTCGTTCCGCAGCAGAAGCATCCGGCGGTGAGCAGCAAGTTTAACTTGCTCGGCACCGACGAGATCGCCGTTAATTTGACTCCATACGGCTTCGACGCGACGGGAATCGAGTACTACTACTGGCTGCCGGTCAAAAATATGACCCTGCAAGCGGTCGTTAATCCTTCGATTGCGGGGATCAACGGCTTCTCGAAGCCGGGCTTCCTGGCGTCAGGCGATATTAACGCCTTCGATACGATCAAAGGCAAAATCGCAGCGTATTCCTTCAATAAAAAAGGATACGACGGCATTCTGAAAGCGACCGTATACGTGCCGAAGGGCATTCCGCGCATCGGCGGCGCGACGATTCGCGATGTGGTCATAAGCGTAAACGACAAGCAAATGATCGGGATGATGAAGCACAACGGAATTCATGCAAGAGTGTCGTATACGTTCAGCAACAATACGATTTTGTTCGAGGTCGAGGCCGAACCGCCGAAGAAATCCTGGTGGGAGAAGGGGCTGGATTTCGTCGGCAACCTGTATAACAAAATCGACGATTTCTTCGAGAAAACCGCGCCGCTGGGCGACATTCTGGAGGAACTGATCGGCGCCGCCGAACCGGGCGAGCTGTCGGACTTCAGGCTTGCGGCCGGAGACGATTGGGCGAAGAGCTTCGACTTTGCCCGGTTCAACGCGGTTGCCGCCCTGCCAACGGCATCCGGCAAGATGGAGAAGGTGTACGAGATGACGCCGGTGAACGGAATCGTGCAGCCGCAGGACGCCGCGGAGCGGAATGTGAAGGCGCGTATTGCGGACGGTCAGCTGACCTCCGTAGAGCAGACGCTGCCGATGACCGTGCAGAACGCGGCCGCCGGCCAGACGTCTTCCGCGTTCCGGTCGGACCGCGACTACGAGGCGTTGATTGTGTTGACGGGAGATCAGCGTTCCGCGTCGTTGAAGGTTGCCGCCGTCAACAATCCGCAAGCGGAAAGCGCAGTGAAGACGGAGACGGTCTACGATGCCGAATCGGATCTTACTTTCATGCGGGTATCCTTGCGTAAAGGCATTTGGAAGCTTACGGCCGGCGCCGACAGCCAGATTCGCGTTCATGAGCTGCTGTTTGCGAACCGCTCGCTGACGCTGGAGCAGTTGGCCCAAGTATGGATGCAGACCGCCGAGCGGCTGGTTACATCCTTATTGGTAGAGGAGCGCGGCCTTCATGCGCTGCGGGTGAATGAGGCCCCTGCCGAAATGATTCTCTACAAACCGGACGGCAGACCTTATCATCTGGAAACGTCGACTGGTCAGCCGAGCTGGAACTCCTTTACGGACGTCGACGGCCATCAGCACATTTTGCTGGACGCGGCTGAAACGGGAACATGGCTGATTGTCGCCCATACAAGCCCTCAGGCGCATTTGAGCCGCGTGCCGGCGCAGACGACCGCCGATCAGCTCCGGCAATGGGTGCAGGACGCCGCTTATCCGACAGTGTTTGAGTTGAACAACTGGAGCAGCGGCCAGGCGATCGTGGAAATTTACGGAGCGGACGAGCATACGAAGCTGTATACGCCGGCAGGCGACCTGTACGCGCTTCAGCCAAATTCGAATTTGAGCGGCATGAATATGATCTACGACGATGCGCAGCGGAAAATGACCGTGTGGATCGACGGGGGCGAGTTGAAAGGCCAGTGGAAGGCGGTCGGCAGCAGCTTTACGAGCATTCTGGCTTACCAACTGAACCGGAAGTTCAAGTCGATCAAGCCGCTGATTAACGAAGGCCGATATTCGAAATATTTCAGCGTGGTAGAAAAAGGAAACTACATGTTGTCCATCAGCGGCGGCAATGCCGACACGGTCATTCTGAAGCCGGACGGCTCCCGCTATACGCTGGACTTTACAACGCCGAGCGGCAACGCGTACGTGCAGCCGGCGGCGGACCGGGTGCCGGGCGGTTCCTCCGGCGGCGATCCGACGGAGCAGTCGCAGGTGGCAACTCCTTATCCTGCCGAGGACGGCCGGGATCTGCTGTACGTTTCGCTGCTGGACGCGCCTGCCGGAAGATGGCTGGTGCAGAACGGTACGCGAACGGAACTGGAAATTCAGAAATTGATTTCTCTGCCCGAGGTGAAAGCATCCGTAGCCAGGGTGGCCGACAATCGCATTCGCGTGACCTGGTCGACGGCAAATGCCGCTCCCGATACGGAAGTCGCGTTAATGCTGACCGGCGGCAAGGAAGATTATATCGGAGACGCGCTCGCGGAAGCTTTGCCGGCATCCGGCATGATCTTGGTCGATATTCCGGATTCGGTGCTGCCCGGAACCTATTATTTGTCGGCCGCGGCGACAAGCGAAGGCGAAGCGCCCGCTTACGGCGTTGCGGAAGAGACGGTGGAGGTCAAATCCTCCTATGCGTTAGCCGCGCCGACGCAGCTTGAGCTGCTGTCGACGGGCAATGGCGAAATATCGCTAGGCTTCAAGTCCGTATCCGGCCAGGTGGAGAAATATCGGGTATGGATCGGCGAAGGCGCAGGCAGCCAGCCGGTTAATCCGACGATGGAGATCGAGCCGCTGGCAGGCGCAACCCAGCAAGTGGTCATTTCCGGACTGCCGACGAACGCCGACTATACGGTGGCGGTATCGGCAATCGGCCAGTCGGTCGGCCGGATCGCGCTTAGCCCGCTATCCGCAAGCATCGCCGTGACGCTGCCGAATCCGCAGCCGGCCGCGCTTGCCGTGTCGTTGGATGCCGGGGGCAGCCTGGATGCGGTCAAAACCCAAACCGTCCAAGCCTATGACGGCAGCGACCGGGTGATATTCTTTACAGCCGCAGAGTATGCCCTGCTGAACGTCGAAGCTAATCAGGCGACGGCGGTGACCCTGACGATTGACGGGCAGCAGCTGAGCAGCAGCGCTCAGATTGCGGCGGGCGGCGTCCATTCTTTTGATCTGAATGTGCTGCTGAATGTCGGCGCGCTGGAAGAGCGGGAATACAAACTGCTGGTCGAAGCGGTGAACGAGCGCGGCGACCGCAGCTTCGAAACTCGCAGCCTGTTCGTCGATCGCACGGGGCCGCTGCTGATCGTTTCCGGCAAGGACGATACCGGCGCGCAGATCCCGCTCAACGGCTCGGTGGACAGCGCCGGCAAGCTGCTGCTTGTCGGACAGACGGACATCGGGGCCAAGCTGGTCATCAGCGGCACGACCGTGCCTTTGGATGACGAAGGCTGCTTTGTTTACTATGCTCCGCTCGATTGGAGCGTCAGCCCGGATCGGATTCCGATGACGATTGTCGCTTCCGATGCGGCCGGCAACACAACGGAGTACGGATTTGAGGTACTGAAGAACAGCGATGGAACGTGGGAAGATTTCCCTGGCGATCTCGCTGCGCTGACGGTGGGGGGCGCAACGTTGGACGCCGCCTATCAGTTTGGGAAGCTTTCCTATGAAGCGAAAGCCGATTCGAACCGGGTACGCGTCTTCGCGGTTCCGATGGTCGCAACGTCAACGGCAACGATCGACGGGCAGCCCCTTTCGGCTGACGGTTATGTTGAGATAGATGTGCCTGACGCGGGAAAAACGGTGCAAATCCAGGTTCAACCGGCGGGCAACGAGCCGCAGAAGCTCTATTCGCTGCAGATTAGCGGCGGTTCGAGCGTATCCCTGCTCGGCGATCTGACGATAAAATCGCAGACCGGCGAAACGATTGCCGCAGCTCCTTTTGCAGGAACGGAAGAAACCTACGAAGTCTATGTCGATCATACGGTGGAAGGCGTGACATTGACGCCAAGCGCATTGAAGACCGGATCGACGGTTAAAGTCGACGGCAACACGGTGTCAGGCGGGCAAGCTTCTTCGCTGATCGACCTGCAAACGGGCGAAAACCGCATTGCGGTTACCGTCGTGTCGCCTGACGGCGTGCAATCGCGTGTCTACCAGATTAGCGTCTGGCGAGAAAACAGCGGCGACGCCGAATTGCGTCAGCTTGGCATTCAGACGAACGGTGCAGTGCTGACACCGGGCTTTGCTCCGGAGATTACGGATTACCAAGTGTATGTACCTGGGGCTGCGACGGTCTTTACGCTGCTGCCGGTCGCCCACGAGGACGCCGCCGTTCGCGTTAACGGTCAACTTCTGACCGGCAGCGCGGCGACGCTTCCATACGACGGCGACAGCCTGACCGTACGGATTGAGGTCAGCGCGCAGGATGGAAGCACGCGCGACTATACGCTTCACGTTCTGCGTCAGAAGGGCGAGCCCGAAGCGCCGCCGCTGCTGTCCGCTTTGGAGGCGAGCGCGCGGATTGACGACAGCTTTACGCCGTACAAGCTAAGCTACGGCACGAAGCAGAAGGTGAGCGAGAGCAGCGTGTCGATTACGGCAACCGCCGACGACCCGCAGGCGACGGTCACCGTGATGGGCAAAACCTTGCAGGGAGGCGGCAGCTTCACGGCAAGCTTGGCGACCGGAAAGAATACGATCAACATTCGGGTTGAATCGCCGGATCAGAAAGTTTCGCAGACGTATTCGATCGACGTGACCCGCGTAAGCTCAGGCTCCGGACCGACGGAGATCGTGCGTCAATCGAAGGTTACCGGCGGAGCGGGCGACTGGATCGTGGAAATTCCGATCGTTCGGTCGACCGCGCCGGACGGCAGCGTCATCGATACGGTGAGGTTGGACGTGGATAAAGCGAAAGACGTCGTAGCCAAGGCGAAGCAGGGCAAGACAAGCGTCGCGAGGATTCTAGTGACCGATCTGCCGGACGACCCGGCCGATGAACGACTGGTCAACTTGAGCGCCGCGGCTTTGTCGCTGCTCTCAGATAGCGGCTTGTCGCTGCAGATCGAGCTTCCCGAGGGCGTCATCGAGCTGCGGGCCGATTCGCTGAAGCGGCTTGGCGATCAGTCCAAGGACGCCTACTTCCGGATCGTTCCGATTGTGAAGGCAAGCGAGCGAAGCGCAGTGGACGATCGCGTGTTGAAAGCGGAACTGGTTCAGCAGGCGGCGGACGGCCAACCGGTCTCGATCGTAGGTCGACCGGTCAAGATCGAGACCAACTTCTCCGGCTACAAGACGGAACTGCTGCTGAGGCTAGACGGCGTGAAGCTGCCGATCGACGAAGCGGCGGCAAGGCGGATGCTGTCGGGGATGGCGGTATACATCGAACATAGCGACGGAGAGAAGAAGCTGGTTCGAGGCGAAATCCGCTTTGAGCGCGGCAAAGCCGGCATTGCCTTCGAGGTCGACAAGTTCAGCACGTTCACTATCGTGCGGATAGGCGATAGCGGCGCAAGGGAAGAGGAATCGCTGAAGCCGTACCTGTCCGGCTACCCGGACGGCACCTTCCGTCCGTCGCAATCGATCAAGCGTGCGGAATTCGCAACGATTCTGCATCGTCTTGGCCTGAAGAGCATAGATTCTTCAGCGGTCGGACAAGTTGCGGATTACAAAGACGTGGCGGCCAGGCATTGGGCTTCGGAGGCGATTGCCGCAATGCAGCTTGCGGGTCTAATGCGCGGCGACACTCAGGGCCGCTTCCGTCCGGAAGCCGCCGTTACCCGTGCGGAGATGGCTAGCATCGTAGCCAGACTGCTTCCGTCGGGAACGACGGGCCAAGCTCGAACCGATGTTCCGGAAGACGTACGGGGACACTGGGCGGCAGACGCGATCGGTCAAGCGCTGCAAGCCGGCATTCTGAAAGGCTATCCCGATGGAACGTTCCGTCCGGATCGTACCCTGACTCGCGCGGAAGCGGTACGGGTGCTGAATCAACTGCTCGCGAGACCGACGCCTGACGTCTCGAAGTCCTCTTGGCCGGACGTTCCGGCGAAGCATTGGGCGATCCGAGATATCGAGTCGGCGTCCGGCACCGTAACGGTGTCGTCCGACGGCAGCGTTCAAATCGTTAAATAAAGACAGTTTGAAAATCCGTGGACTCCTAGGGGTCTGCGGATTTTTTTGTCGGAATCGGGAGAGATAACGGTCTGGGAGACCGTAATTCAAGGGAAAACGGGGGAATCGGGAGAGATAACGGTCTGGGAGACCGTAATTCAAGGGAAAACGGGGGAATCGGGAGAGATAACGGTCTGGGAGACCGTTATCGGCACAATGGCGGAGGAAGGAGGCCTCATTCTTTTCATTTCATGTAGACACTAAAAGTATATTAAAGTATTATTAAGTATACTAAATGATAAATATCAGCTACAGAGAATACCGGAGGTTGGGGAGCGATGGAGAAGTGGGAAGCAAGCTGGATCTGGGTGAACGAGGAACTGAGACGAAACAATCAATATATGGAAGCCCGAGGTTCGTTCGAGCTTCGGACGTCTCCCGAGAGGGCTGTGCTTCGTGTAACGGCGAATCAGGAATACGAGCTGTACGTGAACGGCGAGGAGATCGGAAGAGGGCCGTCGCCGTGCGATAACGGCTCGCAATATTACGACGTATACGAGATCGCCGATAAGCTGCGTCCCGGACGCAACGTCGTCGCCGTTCTGGCTTACAACTTCGGAACGGACAGCATCGTCACCGGGCAGCGGCAAGGGCCTGGAGGATTGCTATGCCAGGTCGATTTAGAGCCGGACACGGGCGTTGCCGGGAGCGTCTGCTTGGCGGCCACGGGAGAGGGATGGAAATGCCGCGTTTCTCCGAGGTGGAGGCCGGACTCGATCCGCATGCATATGTGGGGCGGGTACCGAGAAATTTACTTGGCCGAGCGGGAGGACGGATGGGAGCTGCCGGAGTACGACGATTCGGGTTGGTCGGCCGCGACGGTCGTCGCCGGGGAGAATGTCGAAGAGTCGCCTTGGCCCAAGCTGCTGGAGCGGGAAATTCCCCATCTGAAGCAAGCTTGGCTGCGGCCGGTCCGCGTCGTCGGCGAGCAGGCCTATCTCGGAGAGATTGTTAACTCCGATTCCGTCCTGGAGGGCGCAGATCGCTCCGAGTCAATGTCCGTCGATGCTTCTGTGCCGGGCTCCTATCCTAACGCGACTTACGATTTCGGAACGGAAGTCGTCGGTTACCCCGAGCTGGAGCTTGAGGCTCCCGAGGGCGGGGTCGCCCATCTTTTTTACGGAGAAGGGCTTGAGCTGGAGCTTACCGATACGTTCGTTCTGAAGAAGGGAAGCAATCGCGTGCGCTCCTTCGGCAGACGGGCTTTCCGGTTCATGAAGCTTGCGCTGCAAGGAACACCGTCGCCCGTCGAAGTCCGCTCGGTGCGAATGAAGTCCGTGCATTACCCGTATCTGGAGCATGGCAGCTTTGCGTGCAGCGACGAGAGGCTGAACCGGATCTGGGAGGTGGGCAAATATACGGCAATCGTCAACAGCCAGGAGCATTTCGAGGATTGCCCCTATCGCGAGGCCGCATTGTGGGTGGCGGATGCCGTCGTGATGGCCAGAGTCGTCTATCAAACTTTCGGAGATTTGTCCCTGGTTCGCAAATGTTTGCTGCAGATCGCCCGCGTTCAGAACGAAGACGGCTCGATTCCCGGAACGGGACCCGAGAGGAACGACTTTATGCTCCCGGATTTTTGCGCGCATTGGCTGTTCGGCGTGAAAGAGTATGTCGATTACAGCGGGGACGACAGGTTCCTGGCCGAGCTGTGGCCTTCCATAAGCAGGTTGGAGGCATGGTTCAGGGCGCAGGAGGACGAAGAGGGCTTGTTCGCGAATGCCGACCGCGATGGCTGGTGGTGCTTTATCGATTGGTCGGACGACATTGAGCGCAAGGACAAGGTAACGGCGATCTCCTGCTACTATTACAAGTTTCTTCTTACCGTTTCGCAGCTTGCCGAGCGTATGGGAGAGGCGCCGAGATCGCTGGCGCTGGAGGCGAAAGCGGCCGAATTGCGCAAGACGGTCAGGGAGCGCATGCGTTTGCCGGAAGGGCCGCTGTTCGCGGATTGCTTGTCAGCCGGCGGGCTGTCCGACAGCGTAACGGCGCAGACGAACTTCGTCGCCGCCTGGTGCGGAATCATGGAAGAGGAAGAGGCCAGAAGCTTTATCGAAGACTTCTACTTGGCCGGCAAGCTTCCGCCGATCAAGGGGGCATTTTTCTACCATATCGTTCTGGAAACGTTGTTCGCTTACTCCTATCGCGAAGAAGCGTTGAAGGAAATCCGTTACTTCTGGGGAGCCATGCTCGACCGGGGAGCGACGACGTGGTGGGAGACGTTCGACCCGTCGCTGCCCGCATGCACGGTGCCGAGTCCCTATCTGGGCCATACGCCGACGTATATGCAGGCTTCCATCCCCGTCAGCTTCTCCCACGGCTGGGGCGCTTCTCCGACTTATTTGCTGTCGCGCGAAGTGCTGGGCGTCGATACCTCCCGGCTGGGGGAAGGGCTGATCGCGCTTCGTCCTGCCGCCGCAGGAGGGCTCGTTTGGGCCAAAGGTACGATTCCGACGCCGCGAGGAGATATCGAAGCCTCCTGGTCCGAGACAGACGGCGGAGCTGTCGCCTTCGAAGCCCGGCTTCCCGCAGGGCTTGTCTGGTCCGCGTGCGAATCGCTCGATAACGTCGAAACGGCAGAGGACGGAGGGCTCACCGTCGTTACCGGCACCTTCATCGTAACCCGATCCGACTTCAGCTGCGTGTAATGCGTGTTTAACGCGCGTCCAATACACAGCTAATACGCGTCCTACAGAGACGGCCGATTCCGGTCGTCTCTTCTCGTATTCCCACCCTTGAGCCCGCACCATCCCCATCGTACCATCGCCCGGTCGGAGAGAGCCAAGGCACTTTCGTGGCCTCGACCACGCGCCCCATCGCCCCGACGCAGCCCCTTAAGCACCCGACATTCACTCTAAAAATAGTTCCTCAGCAACAATTATGTATACTTAGACAAATAATTGTTGTATAAAGAATACTTATTTGTTATGTTATTTGCGAAAACATTCTTAATTCTATGGAGGAGGCTATTTATGTCTCGAATGCGAAACGTATCTGCCGTACTGGCAATGCTGATGCTTTTGCAGTTGCTTCTTGCCGCTGCCGTCTCGGCGGGCAAATACGATCCGGCGCTGCAGCAGTCCGACCGGGTATCGACGGGCAAGGACGTGTACCCTGCGATCGTGCTGGACGATTTTAATGCGCCGGAGTCGGTGCAGGCGTGGCAGGCCGGACAAAATACGGACGTCGTCCAGTACGTGACGAGTCTGCTGAACGGTCCCAACCAGCCGTTCGAAGGCGTTGGCGCCTTGGAGCAGGTGCCGGAGCTGGTCAAAGTATACGAGTGGAGATCGATCTACCGCGAGTATGGGCAGCCTCTGGATTTGAGCGGCTACCGCTATTTGGCGCTGGCGGCCAATAGCTGGGGATGGCAGGCGACGGCGGACTATGCGCTCAAGGTCGCGCTGTACAGCGGAGACGACCGTTTCGAGAGTGTCGCTATGATCCGTCCGGACTCCTGGAGGCCGATCTTCGTCAACCTGGAGGAGTGGGCTGGAAGAAGCAACATCACGAAGATGGAAATTTCCTTCATGCAGAACTTCGACCTGGAAGGAATCGCCCCGGGAGCGCCCGGCTACGATTACTGGAACGGCCGTTTCCAGATCGACTACATTACAGCGACGAACGCGCGCGACCTCAGCTTCGACATCGAAGGCGAAACCGAAGGCTTCACCGCTACGGGAGGAAGCTTGCAGGCGACGGGCGGACAACTGCTCTACTCGCTCGGAGGCTCGGCCGGAACGCTCGAATCCCCGCAGCTGGCAATCGACGCGGCGAAGCGTAACGGATTGTCCGTGACGATGACGAACGGAACGGGGGCGGAGCAACTGACCGTACAGTGGAAAACGGCGGGAACGGATTGGGACGCCGCCCGCGCGAAGTCGTTCGACATTCCGGCTTCGGGCACGTTCACCCGCGATTTCAACTTCTCGGACCGCGAGGACTGGAGCGGGACTGTGACGGCATTCCGCTTCAGCATTCCTGCCGCTTCGGGCACGCTGGCGATCGATCAGATTACGCCTAAATCGATGCCCGTTCTGGAGAAGCCGTTCGACGGAACGGCGCAGGCTCGCATTGATCAAGGCGGAGTGATCGCCATTGAAGGAACCGTTAAGCCCGAGTTCGTCGCCAATCATCCCGAGGCGAGGCTGTATTTGTTCGAATTGGCCACCTATGAGGATGCACAGACGGAGTTGGCGTCGCATACGCCGCTGGCCGATGCGGACCTCGCAGAGTCGTTCCGGTTCGAGACCGGCCTGAACGACGGAACGAGGAGCCGGCTGTATTCCAAGTTCGCGGTGGCGGCACGCGAGGACGGAGGCGAGTACACGCTCGTCGCCGCGCCGCAATACGTCACGAATGCGGAGACGCTCGCCGCCAACAACGAGCCGTTCCCTCAAGCCGAGAGCATCAAGGGGCTGCAGGTGCAGATGACGGGCGACGCGCAGGAGCTCGGCATCAGCCACGCGGCGCTGAACGTAGCTTACAACGAGCTGATGTACAAGAACGGCAATCACCCGAACAATTCGATTCCGTTCGAAGTCGAAGGGCAGACTTACTTTTTCCGCAAGGACCGGATCGAGCAGATGGACCGTCAGGTCAAGAGCCTGTCCGACAACGGCATTATCGTCTCCCTCATTCTGATCATGTACGATACGAAAGACCCGGAATCCGCGAATGAATATTTGCTTCATCCGGACTCGGAACCCGGCGGCATCGTTTACGCGCTGAATACGTCCAACGCGGTCGGCGTTCAGTACGTGAAAGCGGCGACTAAATTTCTGGCCGAGCGCTACTCCAAGTCCGACCAGCCATTCGGGCGCGCGGTCAACTACATCGTAGGCAACGAGGTCGGCCAGAACAAAGTATGGAACAACATGGGGCCGAAAAAGCTGGACGCCTACGTCCGCGAATACGCCCAGACGCTTCGCCTCGTCGATACGATCGTCAAGTCGGCTTACGCGAATGCCAGAACGTATATCTCTCTCGACCATTTCTGGAACGAGAACTTGAGCGCAGATTCCTTATGGAAATACGACAATAAGGCGATCGTCGACCGCTTGGCGCAGCTGACGCGCGCGGAAGGCGACTTCAGCTGGAACATGGCGTTCCACCCGTACCCGGAAAACTTGTTCAATCCTCGCTTCTGGAACGACGCGACGGCGACGGATTCCTTCGACACGGAGCGGATTACGTTCAAAAATCTGGATGTGCTCGTCGACTACATGAAGCAGCCGGACTATACGTACGACGGGGAGATGCGCCGCATTATCCTGTCGGAGCAGGGCTTCCACAGCCTGACGAACTCCGAGAACGATCAGAAGGTTCAAGCCGCGGCTTACGCTTATGCGTACTACAAGATCCGGTTCCTGGACGGCATCGACGCCTTTATTCTGCACCGCCACGTCGATCACGGCGAAGAGGGCGGACTGAATCTCGGGCTGTGGACGCATACGCCGACTTCCGTCGTCACTCCGGATCAGCACAAAGCGATCTACGACGTGTTCAAGTATATCGATACGGAGCGGTCGTTGGAGGTGACGGATTTCGCGAAGGCCATCATCGGCATTCCGAGCTGGCAGCAGGCGATTCCGGGCTTTAATCCCGCCCTTCTGGCCGATCGGAGCCTGCCGCAAGCCAACGGCCTCGAGTTTATCGCTAGCGCCGACCAAGCAGGGCCGGACGGGGGCTTCGAAGCGGGAACGGACGGATTCGCGGCATCGGATGAAGTCAGCTCGATCCGCGCTGAGCAAGGGGGCGCTTTCCGCGGCAACGGCTACTTGGCGGCGACCGTGAACAGCGCCTACCGGCTCAATTGGGCGGGCGTGCAGAAGAAGCTCGCGCAACCGCTCGACGCGAAGAAAACGCCCTATTTCACGGCCGCCATTCAACTGCCCGGCGCGGATCCGAGCCATGCGTACTATGCGAAGTTCATCGTCTATAGCGGCTCCGAGCGCGTGGAAGGTACGGCGAAGCTGGATCTGTCGAAGGGCTGGAACCATCTGGCGCTGCCGCTTAAGGGCTGGGACGGTCTGCGGTCGATCGACGGCGTCAAAATCTGGGTCCGCTCCGTCGGTGGGGCGCCTTGGCAAGGTGAAATCCGTATCGACGAGGCGAAATTCGTCAAGAAGATCAAGGAAGAGAAGAAGTATCCGAACGTCGAAGTGGAAGCGAAGCTTGTCTCTCCGGCACTCGAAGCGGGCGCTGAAATATCCGTAACCGTAACGAATTTCGGCCCCGACAAGCTGAACAAGAAGCTGAAGCTGGAACCGACGCCCGGCTTGAAGCTGTCCAAGAAGGACATTCAACCCGGCGGCATTCGAACCGACGAAAGCCGATCTTTCACCGTGAAGGTCACGCAATATACGCCGGCCAACGAAACAGAACCCGAGCTGAAAATCAAGCTGGAGGATCGCACGTATACATTCCCGTTAAAAGGAAAAGCCCCGGTAACCCCGGAGGACGGCGTTCTGTACAACTTCGAGGACGGCGTTCAGGGCTGGAGCGCAGGCTTGAACGTAGCCAGCGTCGCCGCCGTGCAGTCGTTCCCGAACGGTCCGGGCACGCCGAGCGAAGGACAGCAAGCTTTGTCGGCGCGTTCCGCGATCGCGGCGGCTTCCGCCTGGAAGACGGTGAGGACGACGCCCGAGCAGCCGTTCGATCTAAGCGGAGCCTCCGTATTCTCGTACGACATCAACAGCTACGGCGGCGTTCCGGGAGCCGCTTATGAGACACGGGTAACGCTGCGGAGCGGGGAAGACAGCTTCAGCTACACGAGCGCCATGAGTGCGGATCGGTGGAACCGCATCTCTGCCGACCTATCGGCATGGACGGGTCGCTCTTCGGTTACCGACATTGAAATTTCCTTCCGTGCGGTCGGCAGCGACATCGCTTGGAATCCGGAATTTCAGCTGGACCGGATCGGCGTGGAATAACGGCAGCGCGGGGCAGTGCGAGGTAGAGGAGCGGCGGGTTCGCCCTCTCTCCGAGCGGCGGGAACCGCTGGATATCGGCGGGATGCCGCGACAGATAAAAGGAGAGAAAACGGATGGAGAACAAAGGGTTTGAGAGCTGCGCGGGCATCGACGCCTTGGGAAGGAAGCTGCCGACCCGGGAGGAGGCCGGGCCGTATCGGACGGATCGGTTCGTCGGACTGTTTTATTTCCTGTGGCTCGGGCAGCATGGAACGGAAGGGCCTAACGACAATACGCGCATCCTCGCCCGGTGGCCGGAAGCGGTGCATGACCCGGAGCATCCCGCCTGGGGCCCGCCCGAGTCGTTTCACTTCTGGGGAGAACCGTTGTATGGCTACTACTTGAACGACGATGAATGGGTGCTGCGCAAGCATGCTCAGCTTCTGACGGCGGCAGGCGTCGACTTTCTCGTCTTCGATACGACGAACGCAGTCACGTACAAGAATGTGTACGACCGGCTGTTCCGCATTCTCGACGAGCTTGCCGGGCAGGGCTTCAAAGTTCCGCAATTCGTTTTCTATACGAATACGGAGTCGGGGCGGACCGTCGCGGACATTTACGAAGACGTGTACAAGCCGAACCGGTACCCGCATCTGTGGTTCCGCTGGAAGGGCAAGCCGCTGATCATCGGCGATCCTTCCCAATGCGAGGAGGAGCACCGCGCTTTCTTCACGTTCCGGCTGAACCAATGGCCGAATGAAGCGGAGAAGACGAACGGCTTTCCGTGGATCGAGTTTCAGCGTCCGCAGCGGGTGTTCTACAGCGACGAGGGAGCCAAGGAGACGATCAGCGTATCCGTCGCGCAGCACCCCAGCGTGGCGATGAGCGACACTCCCTTCTACGGCTACGGCGACAATTGGGGCAGAGGGTATCACGAAGGCGCGGGTCCGGGAGAGACGGATTCGGAGGAGGCGATCGTTCGGGGCGCCAACGTGGCGGAGCAGTGGGCGTTCGCGCTGGCCGAAGATCCGGAAATCGTGTTCGTGACAGGCTGGAACGAATGGATCGCGATGCGCCTGCCGGGCCGGCCGGAGAGGCCGGTGCTGTTCGTCGATCAGGCGACGCTGAACTTCAGCCGCGACATCGAACCGATGAAGGGCGGTTACGGGGACAGCTACTATATGCAGTTGATCGGTTACATCCGGCGTTTCAAAGGCATGCCGGACGAAGCGGAGCCGAGCTGCCGCCTCGAGAGGCCGATTCCGATCGCTCCCGACTTCGGGGCGTGGCGGGGAGTCGGCGCGGAGTATCGCGATTTTCGCGGCAAGACGCGGCCGAGAAGCCATCCTGGCTACGGCGAGCTTCATTACGCGAACGCGACGGGGCGCAACGAGCTCGTTGCGTTCAAGGCGGCGCATACGGACGATACGCTGTTTTTCTACGCGGCGTCGGCGTCCGATCTGACACCTTACACGGATCGCAACTGGATGATGCTGTTTCTTCGCATTGAAGGAAACGAAGACAGAGACTGGGAGGGCTATCACTTTGCCGTTAACCGGCGGACGCCGGGTGAATCCGCGGCCTGTCTGGAGAAGAGTCAGGGCGGTTGGAATTGGGAAGCGGTCGGAGAGCTCGGCTATGCGGTACGGGGAAACGAGCTGCATCTGGCGATTCCGAGAACGCTGCTCGGCCTGGAGAAGTCGGACAGGGAGCGCATGCTGTCGTTCAAATGGGCCGACAACCTGCAGAACGAGGGCGATCCAATGGACTTCTACCAATACGGCGACGTCGCGCCGGCGGGCAGACTGAATTACCGCTATTCAATCCCGGCGGGCGAATAGGACTGCGCGATTTCCCAAGTTCGTCGGCATTAACGGAGAACAGCGGTGAAGATCCGCGACGATAAGCGCTAGGCGAAATAGAGCGGGAGCGAGCGAGGGACATAACCCTCCGGCCCTCCCGCTCTGTTCCGTCTTGCGAAAAAGGCGACGCTAAAGTATACTAATCCCAATTCGGGAGGAGTGTAGTCGCATGGACATGGATAGGTCGGACAAGACTCCGATGTATCGGCATATCATGAACGATATTAAGCGCAAGATCGAGACGGGAGAGCTGAAGGCGCACGACCCGCTCCCGACGCAGATCGATCTGGCCAAAGAATACAACACGAGCGAGATCACGTCTCGCAGAGCGCTGTCGGATCTCGTCCAGGAAGGATACGTATACCGTATACGCGGCAAAGGAACCTTTATTCAGGAGTCTGTCGCTTCAGCCGGACCGAAGCCGATTCGGACGATTTTTTTCGCTCATAAAAATCATGAAGTGTCGGATTTCACCCATCCGTTCTTCACCGATATGTTCGAAGGGATCAAGGCGGCGTGCGACGAGAGCGGAATCGCCTTCCACATGTGGAACATCGGAGAAGACTACGAGCTTCCGCAGGACCCGGGAGCGGGCATCATCCTGCTGACGACGATGGATTCGTTCGATCAGTCCCGCCTGTCCGCCTGGCAGCAAGAGAAGCGGCGCATCGTCACCGTGCATTTCTACTACCCGCATTTGGGCATCCCGTACGTCATCGTGGACAACTTGACCGGGGGCTATCTCGCGACGCAGCACTTGCTGTCCCTCGGCCATCGGCGCATCGGGGTCATTCTGACGGGCAATTCGATTCTGGAAATCAACCAGGAATTTTCCCTCCGGCTGCAGGGCTATCGGCTTGCGCTGTCGCAGCGGCAAATTTCGTTCGATCCCGAGCTGGTCGCCATTATGAGCGGAGATCACGAGAGAGTGAGCATGGGCAACGACGGATTCCGGAGGCTGATGTCGCTCGACGATCCTCCGACGGCCATCTTCGCGACGAGCGATTACAAGGCGATGGGGGCCGTGTATGCGGCTAAGGAGCTCGGCATGAAGGTTCCGGAGGAAGTCAGCATCATGGGGTACGATGACGTTAAAGTGAGCAAGTATACTTATCCCACGCTTTCCACGGTTAATCAGAATACGTATAAACTCGGACAGAGAGCCGCGGAAATTTTGCTGTACGAAATGAAAGACGGAGAGAACCGGCTTGTGAAGGACGAGATCGTACCAACGTTAGTCCAGAGAGACAGCACGGGACCGGCTCCCGCAAAGCGCTAAGGCCAAGCAATTGAATAGTTGGGGCTCCCGTTGGGAGCGCGGGGCTGTCGGGAAATTGGCGACAGCCTTTCTTATTCCGATTACGGCAAATCGGAGCCGCGGAGAGCGAAAAAGATGTTGCACTGCAGCTCCTTATATAGTATTCTTTTAAAAGTAAAGTATACGAAATAAATAACATTATACTTTACTGATGACAAAGATAGGGTTTGATCGACAGCATGGCCGACAAGCCGGGTTCGTTCGGGACGCTTATCGGTCAAGGGAAGAAAGCGCTTCACCAAAAATGACGAAAACGAGGGTGAGATCGACATGTTCAAAAAGAAGGGGCTGGCTTTGCTACTTGGTATACTTATGGTGTCCTCGTTACTCGCGGCATGCAGCAAAAACAACGCCGCCGAGTCGAGTCCTTCCGGCACGACCCCGAGCTCCAGCGCGCCGTCGGAAACCGCTTCCGAAAGCCCTGCCGAAGCTGCGCGAGAGTTAAAGGGAACGATCAACATTTCCTTGCCCAATGCTTCCTCTTCCGTATGGAACGCGGTGGCCAGCGGTTACATGGCCAAAAATCCGGGCGTCAAGGTCACGGTCGACAACAAGCCGATGGAAGGCTACAAGGAATGGCTGACGGCCCAGTTCGCAGCCGGCACGCCGGAAGTGGACATGGTCGTGAACAACGAGGTCGCGGCCCTGGTCAACGAACGCAAGTTCATGGACTATTACGCTTATTTCGACAAAATGAATCCTTACACCGGCAAGATTTGGGTGGAATCGCTCGATCTCGGAGCGATGGGCATCAACCTCGAGGGCGTCAGCTCCGAGGACTTCCTGGCCAACCTCAATTTCGAGTCGGTGCAGATCGTATGGGTATACAATAAGGAGATTTTCGAGAAAGTCGGCATTACGCAAGCGCCGAAGACGTTTAACGAGCTGATCGACGCATTCGAGAAAATCAAAGCCGAGGGCTACACGCCGCTCGCGCTGGCCGGAGATTCCACTTCGATGTGGAGCGGCGAGGCAGGATGGCTCGTGCGGATTTACGCCGATCAGTATTTGCGCGACTTCATTAACGTCATCCGTTCCCAGGAGCAGGACTATTCGTACGTGCCGGATATCGACAGCGTATGGGAGTATGATTTGACCGATCCGTACAACGATTCGAACAGCAACGTCACGAAGAACGAAATGCGCCATTTGAAGGCGATTCGCGATAAAGAAGGACCTTATCAGGTGGAGGGTAATCCGAAGTGGGTCGCCTACGCCGACAACCTGAAGCGCTTGTTCCAATACGTTCCTGAAGGCTTCTTCGGAGTGAAGGCCGAGCAAGCGTACAACCTGTTCCTGACGGGCAAAGCCGCTACGCTGATGGGAACGCCAGGCCACTATTTCCAACTGCCGAAGGATTTCGCGGATGAAGAGAAAACCGGCGCGCAGGGCGGCGTGAAGCCGTTCCAATACGGATTCTTCAACATGCCGTCGATGGAAGGCCCGGAAGTGATGGCTCCGGCCAGAACGATTCAAATTCCGATCGGCTTCTACGGCTTCGTGAACAAATCGGCCGAGCAGAACGAGCTGAACGCGGACTTCATGATGTATTTGACGAGTCCCGAGGGCTACGGCGTATACGTTAAAGCCATCCAAGAGAGCGACGACGCATCGCTGGCAGGCTCTCCAGCGCTGAAGGACATTACGCTTCCGCCGGAAATGGCTTCCGCTTTCGCGGACTTCGCGCCGATCGGCAATACCGAAGGCTACTGGAGCCCGGGCAACCAATTGGCTCGCGGATTGATGGACTACCAGCCGTCCGTGCAGGACTGGGTAGGCAGCGTACAGCGCTTCTTCGACGGCAAGCTGACGACGGAGCAGTATTTGAAGGAACTGCAAACGAACATCGACAAATATCTCGAGCCGGCGCTGAAGCAAGCGAAGAAGGAATTGTCCGATCTGGACACTCCGGAAAGACGACCGCCTGAACGTCAATAAGCGGACGCCAACGGCACGGGCCGGCATTCGGCCTGTGCCGTTGGACCTTAAAGAGGATCATGCGCGGAAGGGGAGGAAAGGCAGCATGAGAAAAATCGCATGGCTTGCGATGGCATTGTTGTTCCTGCCGGGAATCTTCCCGGGCGTCGCGTCGGCGCAGGAGGGCTGGTCCATCGAGAGCGGCGCGGATATGACGTCCATCTCCGCGGCTCCGGACGGGAGCCGTATTGCCGTCGGCAGCCGGGACGCCAAAGCGCTCGTCTACGAGGCGGACGGTGGCTTGGCGTTCGAAGCGCCGGCCGGCAACGTCGTGAACGCGGTCGAGCTATTGTCGGACGGCAGCCTGCTGCTGGCCTCGGACGACCGGCGGCTGTACGCTTACGATCGCGACGGAAACCCGCTGTGGGCAACGGATTTGAAGCGTCAAGTCAAAAGCATGTCCGCATCGGACGACGGGACCTGGATTGCCGCGGTCGTGCAGCGCAACGACGAGCTTCTCTTCATCGACGGCAAGACCGGCGAGCAGGTCGGTTCCGTGCCGATCAGCGCGACGATGCGAACGGTCAAAGTATCGGAGAACGGGCAGTGGGCCGCCGTAGGCTCCTCCGACCAATACGCGCATTTGTTGAACCGGGACGGCATAGTCGGCAAGATCGGGGCCAAGGGACAGATTCAGGCGATCGACGTGTCCGCCGAAGGCTATACGGCGATCGGAACGAAGCTGAACGAAGTGGAGCTGTTTAATCCCAAAGGCCAGCCGGTTCATATCGCCAAGACGCGGGATCACGTGACGGACGTCGCTTTCTCCGCGGACGGAAGAACGATCGGGGTCTCGGATTTGTCGGGTTATTTCTATATTTTCGACGCGGACGGGAAGAAGCTGTGGGAATCCAAAGCCGGCGGCAACGGCCGAGCCGTCGTGTTCGATCCGGAAGGCAAGACGCTGTACGGGGGCACGAACGATGGCCGCATCCTCTCGTTTGACGTCGGAAGCGTTGTCGCCAAGTCGAAGAGCGAAGCCAAAATGAGGACCATCTTATGGGGAGCAGCCGTTCTCGCGGCATTGGCGTTGATCGCCTTCCTGCTCGGATGGATGAAAAGGCGCAACAAGCTGGGCATTTTCCGGGAAATATGGCGCTCGAAATGGATCTACGTCGGACTGGCTCCAAGCTTTATTCTCATATTCACGTTTTTGTATTTTCCGGCTTTCTCCGGTCTGTTCCACTCGCTGTACGAATGGCAGCCGGGCGGCAGGACGACCTTCATCGGGCTGGACAATTTCAAGCGCATGCTGAACGACCCGTTCGTCACCAAAGGCCTCGGCAATCTGGTCATTCTGGTCGTGACGGGACTTATCAAAACGCTCATTCCCCCGCTGATCGTCGCGGAGCTGATCTACCACCTGCGCAGCAAGAGGCTGCAGTACGGCTTCCGCACCGCGTTCACGGCTTCGATGGTCATTCCGGGCGTCGCGGGGTTGCTCATATGGCAAAATTTTTACGACCCCAACCTGGGGCTGTTCAACCATTTCCTGAAGCTGATCGGGCTCGGTTCGTGGGCGCACGGCTGGCTCGGCGATCCGGATACGGCGCTGTGGGCGCTGATTTTCATCGGCTTCCCGTTCGTCGGCATTCTGCAATTGCTCGTGTTCTATGCGGGACTTCTCTCCATCTCGGAGGAGATGATCGAATCCGCGAAGATCGACGGGGCCACGCTGCCCCGCATTATCCGGTCGATTCACCTGCCGCTGCTCGCCGGTCAATTCAAGTTCCTTATCATTCTCGGGCTGATCGGGATCATTCAGGATTTCAACGGCATTCTGATCGTCACCGGGGGCGGGCCGATGGATTCGACGTACGTTCCGGCCTTGCAGATGTACTACGCGGCGACCAAGTTCAACGAGCTGGGCTACGCGTCGGCGCTCGGGGTCAGCATGTTCGCGATCATTCTGATCATTACGGTCATCAACCTGAAGTTTATCAAAACGGAAGATCATTAAGGAGGACGAGACCATGCGATCGTTTAAAATCAGCCATGTCCGCCAGTTGATCATCATCGCGCTGCTGGCCGTGCTCGTCTTTCTGACGCTTGTGCCGATCTTGTTCATGCTCGTCAGCTCTCTGAAGAGCAACGCGCAAATTCTGGGCAACTTCTGGGGATTGCCTGCGCCGGCCAGATGGGGCAACTACGGCGAAGCCTTCCATAGCATTTGGCGCTACATCGTCAACACGATCGTCTATGCCGTCGTCGGCAGTGTGCTTGTGATGGCGCTGTCGTCCGTGTCGGGCTATCTGTTCGCGAAGAAGACGTTTCCGGGCAAAGATTTCCTGTTCATGCTGATGCTGGCCATGATGATGGTTCCCGGCATTCTGACGCTCATTCCCTCCTATGTTCTCTATGAAAATATGGGGCTGACGAATACGCCTTGGGCGATCATTATCGCCTGCGCGGCCGGAGGCCAGATTTTCGGAACGTTTCTGTGCCGGACGTTCATGGCCGGACTGCCGAGCGAACTGTTCGAAGCGGCGCGCATCGACGGAGCGACGGAACGGCGCGTATTCCTGCAGGTTGTGATTCCGCTGTCTGTGCCGATTCTGGCGACGCTGTTCATCATGCAGTCCGTCGGCGTATACAACGATTACATCTGGCCGCTGCTCACGATCCGGGACAGCAATCTTCAAGTGATCGCGGTCGGGCTGACGATTTTCACCAAGCAGTTCGGCATTACCGATCTTGGAACGCGTTTCGCGGCGTATACGATCGCGTCGCTGCCGCTGCTGGCTATTTTCTCCTTCGGGATGAAGTACTATATTCAAGGCATGACGCAGGGCGCGTTAAAGCTGTAGAGCGGAGGGGATTCGAGGTGATCCGCATATCGGACAGAAGCGCGCCGATGTATCAGGTCATGATCGACGATCTGAAGACGAAAATCCGCAGCGGACAATATCCGAAAGGGTGGCCGCTGCCGAATCAACAGGAATTGGCCAAGCTGTACAACGCGAGCGAGATTACTTCCCGCAGGGCGCTGACCGAGCTGGTGAACGAAGGGTACGTCTACAGAGTGCGCGGCAAGGGGACGTTCGTCCGCGGCTCGGAGGGCGAAGAAGAGGAGGCGAGTCCGCTTCCCGTTCGGCATATTTTCTTCGTCTATCACAACTTGTCCGTGGATTCGCTTAATCATCGTTACTGGGGCGATATGCTGGAAGCGATGAGGGAGGTCTGCGAAGAGAACGGGATCGAGTTCTACCTGTGGGCGGTCGATGAACGGTATCGGTTGCCCGAGAAGCCGGGCGCGGCCTACGTGTTGGTGACTCCTCCGTACAGCTTCGACCAGAAGTCGCTCGAAGCGTGGAGGGATGAAGGCAAACGGCTCGTGACCGTGCAGTTTTATTACCCGCATCTGTCCGTTCCTTACGTCGTCGCGGACAATTTGACCGGCGGCTACCTGGCTACGCAGCATCTGCTGTCGCTCGGACATAGGAGGACGGGCATCATTCTGACCGGGAAGTCCGTCGTCGATCTGAACCAGGAGTTCTCGCTCCGCTTGCAGGGCTACCGCTTGGCGCTTCAGCAGCATCAAATTCCGTTCGATCCGGAGCTGGTATGCGTCATGGACGGTCCGTCCGAGAACGCGGAGATGGGGTACGAGGGCTTCAAGGAGCTGCTCGGACGCAGCGGCGGGGAGCCTCCGACGGCGATCTTCGTCACGAGCGACCTGAAGGCGCTCGGCGCGCTGAAAGCGGCTCAGGACATGGGACTCGATGTCCCGGGAGACGTCAGCCTGATCGGATACGACGATCTGAGGATTAGCGCGTACACGTATCCGCATCTGACGACGATCAATCAGAATACGGCTCAGATCGGCCGCCGGGCGATCGAGATTTTGCTGCACGAGCTGCCGAGAAGCCCGGGAGAACTCGTCAAGGACGAGATCGTGCCGAAGCTGGTAGCTCGCGGAACGACCAGTGCGCTGCGGTAGGCTGAGTAAACGGCGATTGGTTACTTCAATTGATCGGGGTGCACGGGCAGGCTTTGTATGATCTCGTTCATGCTGAATGAAGCGCACGGCATCGTCTGGGAGCTGATCGGATCGTCTTCCGCATACACCTCGATCAACTCGTAGTAGTCTCCAGCCAATACGTATTGCTCCAAGGTGAGATTGGAGAGATCTACGATCCAGTATTCCGGCACGCCGTACTTGGCGTACACGATGCGCTTGCGCACCTTGTCCTGTCTGCGCGAATGCTCGGACGTCACTTCCACGACGAGATCCGGAGCGCCGTTAATGCCTCTGTTGCTGATGATCGACATCCTGCTGCGCCGGATCAGGACGATATCCGGCTGCCGTACCTCCGTATCGGACAAGATGACGTCGATGGGCGAAGAAACGATAATGAATTCGTTCCGGCAGCTGGAATTGAGCCTGTACTGCAATTCATAGATGATGGATTGATGCGTAAAGGTCGGCGAAGGGCTCATCAGTTCCAGCACGCCGTCGGAAATCTCGTAGCGATTGCCGTCGTCGATCATATTGGCGTATAACTCATAAGTAACGGGCGACTCCTTGATGACCTCTTCGTACGTTTTCTTTTTCATGCTTGTCCCTTCCCTTCGCCTCGCTCAAGGCGCAAAACGGATGATATCCGTCGCCCTGGGCGTTTTTGGTTTGAACAAAAAGAGCACCTCAGCAAAGAAACACGACCTGTGTTTATCTTTGTGAGGTGCTTCCCCGACTTTTATTGCTTTTATTATGCTGGAATGGATAAGAACTGTCAATTCCCGTCGGCCGATCTGCGATTTCCCGTTCTAGCCGCAAGCCATCTTGACATGAATTCGGGTTAATGTGAAAATATAGCTGTGTTGGCACTCGGTCCAATCGAGTGCTAAACCTAAGACGATTGCGCCTATGAAAGTCTCATTTACATACCCCGAAAGGAGAACCAATCATGGCCAAGAAACAATTCAAAGCGGAATCCAAACGTCTGCTCGAAATGATGATCAACTCCATCTACACGCAGCGGGAGATTTTCCTGAGGGAACTCGTCTCCAACGCCAGCGATGCCGTGGACAAAATCTACTACAAAGCGCTGACCGACGAAAACCTTACGTTTAATAAAGAGGATTACTACATTAAGATTACCGCCGACAAAGCGTCCCGCACGTTGACGGTGACCGATACCGGCATCGGCATGACGAAGGAAGAGCTGGAAAACAACCTCGGCATCATCGCCAAGAGCGGCTCGCTCGCGTTCAAGAAGGAGAACGAGGCGCAAGACGGCCACAACATCATCGGTCAATTCGGCGTCGGATTCTATTCGGCGTTCATGGTCGCGGACAAAGTGACCGTCACGAGTAAGGCGCTGGGCAGCGACGAAGCGTACCGCTGGGAGTCGACCGGAGCGGACGGCTATACGATCGAGTCGGCGGAGAAGGAGACAGTCGGCACGGAAATCGTGCTGAAAATCAAGGAGAATACCGAGGAGGACCAGTACGACGAGTTTCTGGAGCAGTATCGGCTCAAGGCGATCGTCAAGAAATACTCGGACTTCATCCGCTATCCGATCAAGATGGACATTACGGGCAGCCGCCCGAAGGAAGGCGACGACAAGGAGTTCGAGGAGTATACCGAGGAGCAGGTCGTCAACAGCATGGTGCCGATCTGGCGCAAAAACAAAAGCGAGCTGACCGACGCCGACTACGAGAACTTCTACAACGAGAAGCACTACGGCTGGGATAAGCCGCTCAAGCATATTCACCTGAGCGTCGACGGCGCGGTTCGTTATCAGGCGATCCTCTACATTCCGGAAAACACGCCGTTCGATTATTACACGAAGGAATTCGAAAAAGGCTTGGAGCTGTATTCCAACGGCGTCCTGATCATGGAGAAGTGTGCCGATCTGCTGCCGGATTACTTCAGCTTCGTCAAAGGGATGGTCGACTCCGAGGATCTGTCGCTGAACATTTCCCGGGAGATGCTGCAGCACGACCGTCAACTGAAGCAGATCGCGAAGAACATCCAGAGCAAGATCAAGAGCCAATTGCAAAGCTTGCTCAAGGACGAGCGCGAGAAGTACGAGAAGTTCTATGAAGGCTTCGGCCGTCAGCTCAAGTTCGGCGCTTACAACGATTACGGCGTGAATAAGGACGTGCTGCAGGACCTGCTGCTGTTCTACTCCTCCAAGGAACAGAAGCTGGTGACGCTGGACGAATACGTATCTCGCATGCCGGAGGAGCAGAAGTTCATCTACTATGCGACCGGCGAATCGAAGGAGCGGATCGAGAAGCTGCCGCAGACGGAGCTTGTATCCGACAAGGGCTACGAGATTCTGTACCTGACCGACGATATCGACGAATTCGCGGTCAAAGTGATCGCCAAGTACAAAGAGAAGGAATTCAAGTCGGTCTCCAGCAGCGATCTGGGTATCGAAGCGGACGAGAAGGACAAGGAGAACGAGACCGAAGAGAGTAAGGAACTGTTCGAAGCGATGAAGGAATTCCTCGGCGACAAGGTGAAGAGCGTCCGGGCGTCCAAACGTCTGAAAAGCCATCCTGTCTGCCTGAGCACCGAGGGCGACTTGACGATCGAGATGGAGAAGGTGCTGAACTCCATGCCGAGCAGCCCGGGCGTGAAAGCCGAGAAGGTGCTGGAAATCAACGTCAACCACGCGGTATTCCAGTCGCTCAAGGACGCGCACGGCAAGGATAAGGAGAAGCTGAACCTGTACACGAGCCTGCTGTACAATCAGGCGCTGCTTATTGAGGGCTTGCCGATCGGCGATCCGGTCGAGTTTACGAACGATATTTGTAAGGTGATGGTGTAAAAGGAAGGGCCGCCAGTCGATTCGAGGTTTTGGTCGAATCGATTGGCGGCCTTTTGGCGGCGTCAGGCGGCGCTAAAGGCGATCCGAGGGGCGGGGCCGTGCCAATAAGCGCGCCAGGCGGCACCATGGGCGAGCCAAGAGGCGGGCCCGGACGAATAAAGCGCGCCAGGCGAGCTAACCAGCCTGCCCGCCTACAGACCGCCGTCAGGCCGGTAGACGCAGTAGGTGTTTTTGCCCAGCTCTTTCGACTTGTAGAGGGCGGTGTCGGCGTTGCGGCACAGCGTGCGGGGATCGGCGCCGTGCTCGGGAGAGAGAGCGATGCCGATGCTCACCGTGATGGCCTGTCCGAACGACTCGACTTCCGCGGAGATCGTCCGGCGGACCGAACTCAGCACGCGGGAGGCGACGCCCTCCGCTTCCAGAAGCGTAGCCGACGGCAGGAGAGCGACGAATTCGTCGCCGCCCAGCCGATAGGCGTAAGCTTCGCTGCCGACGGCCGCGCGGATTTCCCGGGCGACGCCGCGGAGCAGCCGATCGCCGGCTTCGTGGCCGAGCCTGTCGTTAACGACTTTGAAATTGTCCAGATCGATCATGAGCAGTCCCGGCGTACCGGCCGGTTTCGCCAGCGCGACGCGAATGTCGTCTTCGAAGGAAGCCCGGTTTTTCAAGCCGGTCAGACTGTCGTGGAACGCCAAATACATGGGTTTGGCTACCCAACCGGCGATCAGCAGCGATAAACCCGCGGCTACGACGAGAATGCCGAGCAGTTGGGAGAGAAAGGTTCTCGTATTGACGTCGAGCACCCGGTCCAGTTCTTTTTCGTTGTAGACGATTTCCAGCACCTTGACCTTGGTCACGCCCTTATCGTATTGCGATTCATGCCGAACGTACCGGTAGACCGCCGGCTCGTCGTTCCACATCCCCCTGTATTCGGTTGTCGATCCGGTGGCAAAGGCTGCATCGAAAGCCAGTTTTCGATCCCCCCGAAGGATCTCGCCTCTTTCCGAGTTGTCCAGACGCCGGCTGGCAAGATTCAGCACTTGAATTTCGTTAATGGACGGATTGCCTTGAATAAGCCCGTCGACCGTCCGGGAGAAATCGAATTCTTTGAAAATCAGGCTGTCCTGCAGAGAATAGCCGAGCTGCACGATATATTTCTTGTCCTTGGTCGCGAGGTAGCTGTATTTCTTCAGTTGTCCGGAATGCTGTTCGATATCGATGCCGTCGTGGAAAAAGCCGCCGTCGGTCCGTCTCTCGTCCAGCACTTTGGCGAGCTTCCCGCAGCAGTTGTCGAAATCCAGTCCGATGTCTGGCAAAAAGCTGCTGAAGACGATTGTATTTTCCTCGTTGATCATGTACACGTCGAATCGGTGAGCTTCCTTTAAGCGCGGATAATCCCACTCGTCCAGACGCGGATTGGTCTCGTACTTTTCGACCAGCTCGTAAGAGATTTCTTTCATTCTTCTCGCCAAGTTTTCCCCGAACAGGTAGTAGGCTTTGTCCAGCGTATCGAGCGCGTTTCTGACCGATTTTTCGTAAAGCTCGATTTGCTTTTCCATATTCGCGATTGCCTGATCTCTCATTCGGAGATGGTCCGAAGTAGCCACCAGCGTCGAGACCAGCATGGCAAACAAGATAAGTGCGACGGCGAGCTTGAATTGAAATCGCGATTTTACGTTGGACAAGGGGATCACTCCTGTCTGAACAAAGGTGTAATAGCCGTGCAGGCAAGACGCTTTATTGCGGGCGTCGAGCTCTGTCGAAATTGCATAATATTGGCTGGAAAATAAACAATAAATTTTATATAATTACTTCCATTGTTTTCCTCCGCAGAGGAATATACCTATCTAGAGGAGATGTCGTCGTTCATGAAAAAAATCGTATCCGCCATGCTTGTCCTGCTGCTGTTGACCGTCAGCGGCACCGCGGCGCTCGCCGCGCCGTCCACGGCGCCTTCGAAAACCCAATCCGCAGTGCTTTCGAAGTATTTGACCGCAGTGGAGACCGGGAATCAGAAGCTGCTGAAGAGTATTCTGCATCCCTCGATCAAAATCCAGAGCACCACGTTCGACGCAATGAACAATATCAAGTCTTTTATCGACGAATACGACGGATTTATCAAGCATGTAGACCTGAAAATCGTCAAATCCGGCTCTCCGGACAAGAAGCTCGGACAAGCCTTTAAGCTGAGCGGCTATTTGCTCTCCGCCTCGCCGGAGATTTTCACCCTGTCGAACTACAGCGTCACCGTCTATTTGCTTAACGACAAGGGCAATCCGAAATTCGTTACCGAGAAATCCCCGAAGAACGTTCCGATCGAAGATCTGGACGCCGTGCCGGACAAAACGTGGGCCAAGGTGGAAAAGCTGCTGACGGATAAATACGGCGAGGACTATTTCGAGCGGCTTGCCGGCGAGACAGAAGCCGAGGAAGGAGAGAGCGGCCTGTATTATACGGCGAAGGAGCTGATCGGCGATGCGCTGCTCGAATATGAAGATCTGAAATTCGCCAACGGCGTCTTCGCGAACAGCGGCAGCCATTTCTCCCAAATCGTGCTATCGGATACCGGCGCCACTTCCGTGACGTTCAAGTTCGAGAACACGGGAACGGCAGATCTGATCGTCGTCGCGAGCGGCTCCGGAGAAGACGAAGTGAAGGTGAAAGCCAAGTCGACGAAGACGATTACGTTCGAAGCCGATCCGGCGGATTCGCACTTGTTTATTATCCGGTTCGACAAAGATTACGACACGAAGAACAGCAGCGGCAAAATCGCATTTAAGCTGTCGGAGCTGAAAGTATATACCGAATAGCGGATCGTCTGTCCGCATTGCAAAGGGGCCGTATCCCGAGTCGCCCGACTTGGGATGCGGCCCCTTGCTGCAGCAGCGTTACAGCATCAGCTCGAGCCACTGTTCCTTCGTGACCGGGCCTACGTAGAAGGGGAGGTCGATACCGTCCAGCAGAGCGCCGACGGCTTCCGCCTCGTAGCGGATGCCGACGAACTTGGCGGCCAGCTCGGCGCTGTCGCCGCGGCCGAAGAAGTCGCCGTAGAGCGCGGCTCCGGCGATGACGCCGTTCTCGACCTGCAGCCGCACGTCGAACGTGCCTGCGCCCTCGATTCGTTTCGTCTGACGCACGTTAAACGCCGGGGAGCGGCCGTAATTCCACTCCCAGCTCCGGTAGCGCTCGTCCGCCAGCTTGCGCACGTTGGCCCAATCCTGCTCGCTCAGCTCGTAGCGCGGAATGTCCGCTTCCCCTTCGAACAGGGAGACGAGCAGCTTCTCGCGGAATTGCTCGACCGTCATCGGCTCCCGAAGAAACTCCGATAGGTTGGCGACCCGGCTGCGAATCGACTTGGTCGCCTTGGAGACGTATTTCTCGGCGTTCGCCTTCAGCGCGGACACGACGTTCTCGATCTCCGAGTCGAACAGCAGCGTGCCGTGGCTGAACATTTTCCCCCTCGTCGAAAACTGCGCGTTGCCGGAAATCTTCCGTTCACCGACCTGCAGATCGTTTCTTCCCGTCAGCTCCGCCTCGATGCCCAGCTTGTGCAAGGCGCGCACGACCGGCTCGGTAAACTTCTTGAAATTATGAAACGACTGGCCGTCGTCCTTCATGATGAAGCTGAAATTCAGATTGCCCAGGTCGTGATAGACGGCTCCCCCGCCGGACAGCCTGCGCACGACGTGAATGCCGTTTTGCTCCACGTACTCCGCGTTGATCTCTTCCACCGTGTTCTGGTTTTTGCCGATAATGATCGACGGCTCGTTGATGTAGAAAAGCAGGTAGTCGTCCGTATCCGGCAGCGAGCGCAAAATATATTCTTCCAGCGCCAGGTTCAGCGTCGGATCGGTGATGTCGTTGTTGCTGATAAATTTCATCGCGTGTCCCTCCGTTAGGCGGATAATGAGCTTGTCCTTCCATTGTACCTCCGCGACTCGCGGCTGTCACATCAAGCCGTATTTGGCAGATAGCTCGGACAGCAGCTTGCGGATGAGCGCGACCAGCTCCTCCGGCCCTTCCACGGTCGCTTCGCCGCCCAAGCCGAGAAAAAACTTGGCGAAATACGGAAGCTCGCTCTCCGGAACGCGCTGATCCAGCCGTCCGCTTCCGTCCTCGCGCACCGCGATGAACGGAACGTGCGACAGCTCCCCTTGGCATCGCTGCACGCCTTCGCGGCTCAACTCGGCAACGATGCGAACGTCGATCCGCTCCTCGCGCCCGAATTCTTCCCAGTTGCCGAGGTGAACATGGCGGTGATCAAGCGGCTCGATCCCGGTCTCGTCGAAGGCGGCCGACCGAATCCGGTCGCAGCGGAACAGACGGAATCCCCGGCGCAGGAAGCAGTAAGCCGGGCAGTACCAGAACCCGTTGCTCGCATAGATGCCGACCGGCTGGATGCTCCGCTCCGAATCCTCCTGCTTGCTCCCGTAACGGATCGTCACCACCCGCTGCCGCACGGCCGCCTCCAGCAGGAGACCGAGACAGTCGACCTTCTGCCGCCGGTCGTGAGCGTGGAAGTCGACCCGGTTTTTCATCTCGTCGATGCGGTCCCTGACGTCTCCCGGCATGTAGAAGTAGAACTTTTGAAGCGCCGAAGACGATTCGGCCTCGAAAGGAAGCGACAGGTAGTGGCGCAGCGCATGGCTGGCGAAGAACATGGCGACCGCTTCGTCCACGCCGAACGCGATCGGAGGGAGAATCCGCTCCTTCAGCACCTGATAGCCGCCGTGCGGGCCGACCTCGGAATAGAGCGGAACGCCCAGCTCGCTCAGCTCCTGCAAATCTCTCAGAATCGTCCTGGACGACACGTTAAACTCGGCGGCCAGCTCCTTGACCGTAAATTTGCGCATCCGGTTCACGGTCATCATCAGTTCCATCAGACGCTTCGATTTCGACATCGGTTGTCCTCCATTTTCTGCGGCTGTAATAATGACAGAGGTTGTCACTATTATAAGCTATAGTAGGAAGCGGGACCAACTTGGCCCCCGCAGCCCACTTACGAAACGGAGAGATCGAAGATGAACGAGCTTAAAGAAATGAAGCATTTGCTGTTCGAGGAACTGGAGTTGATCGTCAGGACGTCTTCCAATCTGTTCGCCAAAATCAAGGCCGAGCATTGGTCGTACAGACCGGCGGCCAATATGAGAAGTTTGCTGGAGCTTGCGCAGCATCTGGCGGGAGTGCCTTCCGTGGACTTGCTGATTTTGCAGGAGAGTTCCCAGGAGGAAGCCAGGCAGCTGGAAAGCCGCATCGAAGCGGACGGCGAAGATTCGGACAAGCTTGCGGCCTGGATGGCGTCGGGGACGGCGGATTTGAAGCGGTATATGGAGAATCTGTCGGACGAGGATTTTCTGCGGAAAAAAACGAAGCCGTTCTATCTGGAGCACGGATCGGCGCAGGCCAAGTGGCTGATCGAGATCGTCACGCACGCCCAGCACCATCGCGGGCAGATGTTCAACTACTTGAAGGTGCTGGGCTACGAGATCAGCATGTTTGATCTGTACTAGGGCGTGTAAGCATACACGCCCTAGACGGAGTAGGCGATTCTCATTTTGTCCAGGCCGTGGCGGGCCAGCTCGAGCGCCGAGCGTCCGCCGACGTCCTTCAGGAACAGCTCCAGCGACAGGAAGCCCCGATAGCCGAGCTGATGAAGCCGCTGCGCGAAATCCCCGGAGGGAGCGATTCCGTCGCCGGGAAACAGACGGTCGTCGTCGCCGATCGTCTCCCGCGGAGGCTGCTCGGGATAATCGTTCGCGTGCACGATGCCGATCCGTCCTCCCGACAGGAAGTCGAGATCGGCGAGCGAGCTGCCGCCCGTATACATGTGGAACGGATCGAGCAGAAGCGTCGCGTCCGCAACCCGGCTCTGCATCGCGACGTAAGCCGCTTCGCTCAGCCGGGACAGCTTGGGCGCGCGGCCCCAGAATTCCAGCACCGGGGCGACGCCGTGGTTCCGGCACAGCTCGGCCAAGGCGGCGAAGCGGACGGCGATATCGTCCAGCGAAGCGCCGGCGACGTCGCCGAACGGAGGCGCGGCGAACGACGGGCAGCCCAGCTCGGCCAGCAGCGACAGCTCCTCGTCGGTCTGCTCGTTGGCGCGTTGGCGAACGCCTTCGTCCTCGTCGGCCCACGGAATGAACGAGATCGCGTTGACGATCTCGATGCCGGCGTCGGCCGCTTCGCGGCGCAGTTCGGCCGTCGAACCTCCGCCTGCGACATATTGCTGCAAGTCCTTCATCCAGATTTCGATTCCGTCGTAGCCCGCCTGGGCTGCGACGGTGATTTGCTCCCGGATTCCGAGCTGATACGGGAACAGGGTGGACGCATTAAGCGCCGCGCGAAAAGGAAACATCGGCTGCACGCTCCTTCTGATTTAGAAATCTCCGAAAAACACGCGATTGGACGGGTACGAGACTTCCTCGCTCGCCGGCGCAAGGTCCTCGTACCGAGGCTTGTAATACTTGGCCCGGTAGTCGGTGGCGGTGATCGCTTTCGTCGCTTTGAACACCCGGCAGAAATAATTTTCGTCCGCGAATCCGACCTCGAAGGCGATCTCCTTAACGCTCTTCCGTCCGTAGAGCAGCAGCCGGCAGGCGCGGTCGATCTTCTTGCGCACGATCGTTTCCTTCGGCGTCATGCCCAGATGGCGGGAGAACGACCGGGACAGATGCTCGGGCGTCCAGCCGACGCGTCTGGCCAATTGCTCCACGGACAGCGGGGAGGACAGATGGCCGTCGATCACGTTCAGCGCCTTCGAGAGCTGGGGAGGCAGCCGATTCGTGTCGGGCGGTTCTTCCGCGGCCAAGGCGTCGATCTCCGACAGCAGGGAGAGCAGGAGCAGACTTCCCCGATCCTGAAGTTTCTCCGGCTTCGAATAGGCGATGACGTTAATTTGCTTCATCAGCGAGAAGAGCAGTTCGCCCTGATACGGAATGACCGACGGAGCTTCCGGCTGAAGCACGGTAAGCAGGTTGTCGGGGAGCGCCTTCAGCCAGAAATGGATGAACAGATGTCTCGTCGGCTTGTGCGGATCGTAGCGGTAGCTGTGTACTTCCCCGGGCCGAGTCAGAACGAAGCAGGGCTTGTTCAGGGGAATTTCCCGATCCCCGACCCGGTAGACCGTCGAAGTTCCCTCCGGAAAATAAAGCACCTCGTAATCGGGAATATCCCGCTCTTCCAGTCCCGTCCCCTGCTTCTTCACGAAGTCGCCCAGCACGCGAATGGACGGAAGGTTCAGCGCGGCGCGAAGTCCGCTCGTCGCCTTGCCTATGTCGGGCGCCGCGGGTTCGATTGCGGCTGTCTCTGTCATGTGCGGACACCTCCCCTCCGGCCTTATGGCTTCGTCTCCCCGGCGTTCTTGCGGTTCAAGTCCAGCTTGGACAGGTTGCTGTAGCTGATCGCCAGACTGTCCAACGGATCGCGGCGGGACGCGTCCTGCTCGACGATCAGCCATTCCGTTCCGACCTCAGCCGCCGCGTCCGCGATGGCGCGGAAGTCGAGAACGCCTTCTCCGATCTCCGCGAAGAAGCGCTCCTCTCCGGCTTCCATGTCCTTGATGTGCAGCAGCGGGCAGCGCCCCCTCAGCTTGCGCAGGAAGGCGGCCGGATCTTCTCCGCCCTTGGCGACCCAATAAGTGTCCAGTTCCAGCTTGACGAGCTCGGGATCGGTTTCCCTCAGGATGAGATCGAGTACGTACTCTCCGTCGTAATGTTCGAATTCCCAGTCGTGATTATGGTAGAGGAAGGTCGTTCCCGCGTCCCGGCACAGCTTGCCGATCCGGTTGAATCGTTCGGCTTTGCGCAGCGCATCTTCTCTGGATTCGAACCTCATCGAGACGGCGACGTATCGTCCTCCCACTTCATGAAGATAATCGATAAGCTTGCCGAAGTCGACGTCAAGGTTGTCGAACGAGGCGTGGGCTCCGACGACTTGCAGGTTCAAGCGTGCGAGCAGCTCCTTCTGTTCGGAGACGGTGATCCCCTCGGGCGGCGGGCCGAGCTCGATTCCTTCGAAGCCGATCGCGGAGAGCTTCTCCAACGTTCCGGCGTAATCCCGGCTTAACGCATCCCGTACGGTGTAGGGTTGGACGGCAATCGGAAATCTGTTCACGGACAGCAGCTCCTCTATGGAAAAATGGCAGGCTCTTGCGGTCGGTCAGGCGGTTAGACGTCGAGACGGTTGTACTTCAGCCCGAGCGGCAGCGGTTCGGGGCGTTCGACGGTCGAAGCGACGGCGATGTGGCGCTCTTCCCGCGACGATTCGAAAATACCGAGGGAGACGTCGAGCACATGGCGGGCGAGCGCGCCGCTCGCGCGGTGGCTTCGGCCGCCGCGAATGGCATACGCCATGTCGGCCAGTCCGATGCCGCGGGTGTCTTCCGTGAAGCCGTGGGCGATCGGGAATTCCTTCGTCTCGCCGCTCGGGAATTGCACGGCGACGCGTCCGCCGAAGAAGTTCGGATCGTTCGCGATCAGGTTGCCCTCCGTGCCGAAAATCTCCAGCCGCGGCAGATAGCCGAAGCTCTCCTTGGCGGCCTGCAGGCTGCCGACCGCTCCGCCGGCGAAGTCCAGCACGGCGGAGACGTTCGTCGGCGCTTCGATGGGCACCGTCTCTCCGTACGCCGCCGACTTCGGGTTCCGCACCGTCATCTCGCGGTGCAGCTGCTGCGCCGTTCCGGACACTCTGCGCACCGGACCGAGCAGGAACACCATGGCGGTCAAATAGTAGGGCGCCATGTCCATGATCGGGTCTCCGCCCAGCTTGAGGAAGTTGCGGAAGTTGGGATGCAGTCCGTTCCAGGCGTTGCCCATCACGATCGTGCCGTTCGCGGAATAGGGCGTGCCGATCCAACCGTCGTCGATTAGCTTGCGACAGGTTTGCAGCCCGCCGCCGAGGAACGTATCGGGCGCGCAGCCGACGAGCAGACCTTGCTTCTCGGCCAGCTCCAGCACTTCGTTCGCGTCCTCGCGGGTCAACGCGAACGGCTTCTCCGTATAGACGTGCTTTCCTGCCCGCAAGGCGGCCAGATTGATCGGAGCGTGCGCGACCGGAGCGGTCAGGTTCAGCACGAGCTCGATGTCGGGATCGGCCAGCAGCCGCTCCACGGTCCAGGCGTTCGGAACGCCGAACTGCTCCGCACGCTTCGCCGCAAGCTCGGGCACTTGGTCCGCAACCGCTTTCACTTCGATGATGTCGTCGAACGTTTCCGTTAAATTTTTCAGGTAGATACCGCTGATCTGTCCCGTTCCTATGACTCCTACGACCACTTTACGCAAGGGAATCCTCCTCTACGGAATAGCTTATCTCGCTCTCATTATTGCTCAGCGCGCCCAAACTCTCAATAGAGAAAGCAGGCGTCGAACTGGACAAATCTGATATTTTTTCGCGAAGCGACGGCGCGCTTAAGGGCTCGGGTTGCAGAAATGGTTGAGCGGGGCGGCTTGGCGCGGGACTTGCAGATGATGCTCCTGAGGAAATCTGTTACACTGGTCTCAACGACTTTCGTCATGAAGGAGAACGGATGAAAAATCTGCTGATTACCGGATACCGCGCCCACGAGCTGGGCATTTTCGACCAGAAGCACAAAGGCATTCCCTATATTCGCCGGGCGATCGAGGCGAGATTAATCCCGCTGCTCGAGGACGGGCTGGAATGGATTATTACCCCCGGCCAGTACGGCGTCGACTTATGGGCATGCGAGACGGCGCTGGAGCTGAAGGAGCAATACCCCCATCTGAAAATATCGATTCTGACCGCCTTCGCCGGACAAGAGGAGAAGTGGAAGGAGGACAAGCAGGAATATTATCGCGGCATCGTCCGGCGCGTCGATTATTTCGGCTCGGTCAGCAAGCAGCCGTTCAGCGGGGCTTGGCAGTTTCAAGCGCGGGACGACTTGCTGCTCCGCAAGACGGACGGTATTCTGCTCGTCTACGACGACGACGCGGGAGAAGGGAGTCCCAAGTTCATGAAGATGAAGGCGCTGCGGAAAAACGCGGAGGAAGGCTACGGATACATCGCGATCGGGGCGGAGGAAATTCAGAATGTCGCGAACGAGCAGGCTTACGGCGAATTCGGCTATGACGACGAGTTTCGTCAAAACTAGCGATTGTCAAAACGGAAATTATGAATTATAGTAAAGAAAACGTTTTCTGAATTCGGCGAAACCAGCGCGTAGAGAGAAGCATTCTATGGAGGCGTACTGCGGCGAAGAGGGGAAACGTTCTTTTTTGCAGGTTTTAGAAAACGTTTTCTAATATATTGGTCATTGAGTGAGAAAGGAGGAAAAGAAGCGTTCGGATCGTTGCGAGTAGGTCTCATTCTATTGTTTGGAGGAGGATTCAACCGTGAAGAGGAGCATCCGGAAACGACTTCTTGTATGGGCTATGATCGGATCATTGCTGCTGGCGCTTTATCCTTTTTGGTCGGTTTCCGCAGTGGCGGGAAAGGGGGACGAAGCTCAGGGAGGAGCTTCGTCCAGCGTAACGGAAGCGGTATTTTTGCTCGGGAACGATAACGTGCTGAAGCCGTCCGCGGCGGGCGCGCTGCGAATCGTCGAGGAGAACGGGATGAAAACGCTGGCCGGGGAGGACGGGCAGCCGATTCAACTTCGGGGAATGAGCACGCACGGGCTGCAGTGGTTCCCGGAGATTATTAACGACAACGCGTTCGCCGCGCTGGCGGGAGATTGGGAGTCCAATGTCATCCGGCTCGCGATGTACGTAGGAGAGAACGGTTATGCGTCCAACCCCGCTGTCATCAAGCAGAGAGTCATCGACGGCATCGAATATGCGATCGCCAACGATCTGTACGTCATCGTCGACTGGCACGTGCACGACCCCGGCGACCCGAATGCCGAAGTGTATGCGGGAGCAATGGATTTTTTTACGGAAATATCCGGTTTGTATCCGAACAACGAGCACATCATTTACGAATTGGCTAACGAGCCGAGCGGCAATGCGCCGGGCGTGACGAACGACGCCGCGGGCTGGGGGAAAATCAAAGATTACGCGGAGCCGATCGTCGGCATGCTGCGGGCGAACGGCAACGACAACGTGATTATCGTGGGCAGTCCGAACTGGAGCCAGCGTCCCGACCTGGCGGCCGACGACCCGATCGAAGATCCGAATACGGGGGAGACGGACCCTAATACGGTATATACGGTCCATTTCTATACCGGCACGCACATGCCGGCCGACGACAGCTCCAGCAGGGAGAACGTCATGAGCAACGCCCGCTATGCGCTGGAGAACGGCGTCGCGATTTTCGCCACGGAGTGGGGGACGAGCGAAGCGAGCGGCAACAACGGCCCCTATCTGGCCGAGGCGGACGTCTGGCTGAACTTCCTGAACGAGCACAATGTCAGCTGGGTGAACTGGTCGCTCACGAACAAGAACGAGACGTCCGCGGCGTTCACGCCGTTCGAGCTCGGCAAGAGCGAGGCGACGAATCTGAACCCCGGCGACGACAAGCTGTGGTCGATTCCGGAGCTGAGCGTATCGGGCGAATACGTCAGGGCGAGAATCAAGGGCATCCCTTACGAGCCGATCGACAGAACTCCGCGCGAGGAATTCTCGACGGTCGTCTGGGACTTCGACGACGGAACCGCGCAAGGGTTCGGGTTGAATGGGGACAGCCCGGTGAAGAGCGTGGAGGTCGCCGGCGACAACGGCAGATTAAAGCTGTCGGGCATGGAAGCGAGCAGCGACGTATCGGAAGGCAACTACTGGGCCAACGTGCGGCTGTCCGCGGACGGTTCGAGCGCCCGTCCCGATATTCTTGGCGCGGATCGGCTGACGCTGGACGTCTTCGTCTCCGCGCCGACGACGGTGGCGATCGCCGCGATTCCGCAAAGCGCTTCCCATGGCTGGCTGAATCCGAATCGCGCGGTTGTGGCGCAGCCTGCCGATTTCGAAGCGCAGGACGACGCAACCTACAAAGCGACGATTACGCTCACGAAAGACGATGCGCCCAACCTCGCGGTTATCGGCGAAGACGGCGCGGACAGCGTCATGACCAACCTTGTTCTGTTCATCGGAGCGGAAGACGCGGAGTGGGTTGCCTTGGACAACGTGACCGTGTCCGGGGTGCGGGAGATCGTCGAGCAGCCGGTCGTGCACGATCCGTTGGGGACGCCGACGCTTCCGTCCACGTTCGAGGATTCGACCCGTCAAGGCTGGGCCTGGGACGGCGGCTCGGGAGTGAAGAGCGCGCTGACGATTCGGCCTGCGAACGGATCGAAAGCAATCGCTTGGGATGTCGCGTATCCGGAAGTGAAGCCTTCCGACGGCTGGGCGTCCGCGCCGCGCATCGTGCTGGGCGGGATCAACGCCACTCGGGGGGCGAACCGGTACTTGCTGTTCGATTTTTATTTGCAGCCGGTTCGCGCGTCCGAAGGCGCCTTGTCTATCCATCTGGCCTTCGCGCCTCCGAGCCTCGGCTATTGGGCCCAGGCGGCGGAGAACTATAATATCGCGCTGAACGCTTTGTCCTCGCAGGTCAGAACGTCCGACGGACTCTACCGCTATCAGATCAGCTTCGATCTGACGAAGATCGCGGACAACAAAGTGATCGCCGCGGATACCGTGCTTCGCGACATTACGATCGTCGTGGCAGATGGCGCGAACGATTACGCCGGCACGATGTATATGGACAATGTCCGATTTGCCGAATCCGCAACCGTACCTGGAGGAGAAAACGGCGGCAACGGCGGAGGCGGTGGCAGCGGAGACAGCGGTGGGGGAGGAACGTCGGATACCGTCGAGGAAGGCGCCGTGCTCGTACGGGAGCCGAAAGCCGATGCTTCGGGCAGCATCACCGTATCGCTTGGGGCCGGTGAATCGAGAGTGCTTCTGCCTGCGGACGCGGCGGCGTTGGCGGACGCCAAATCGCTTGCGGTGACCGGCGCCGGCGGCTCCCTCGACATTCCGGGAGACGTGCTGCGCAGCCTGCTGGCGCTCGTATCCGGCGAGGAGCGCAAAGAGTCGAAGCTGTCAATTACGCTTAGACCGATGGAAGCGTCGGAGGCATCCGCCCTGGCGAAGAAAGCCGACGAAGCTAGCGAGGCCGAGCTGCGTTTGGCGGGACCGATTCTGGAGCTGGAACTGGCGCTTATCACTAAAGACGGCAAGACAATGAAGCCGGAAAGTTTCGATCCTCCCGTTCAGTTGAGGATAAAAGCAAACGACGGGGCGAACCGCGACTTGGCGGGAGTGTACCTGATCGCGGACGACGGGAAGATAAACTATCTGGGCGGCCGGGGGGTAGATGGAGAAATCCTCGTTTCTCTTCATCACTTCAGCAAATATGCCGTGCTGGAGTACGACCGTTCGTTCGCCGACGTTCCGGCCGGTTTCTGGGCCGCGGACGCCATCCGAAAGCTGTCCGCCAAGCATCTTGTGGGGGGAGTCGAGGCCGGCCGCTTCACTCCGAACGGCAAGGTGACGAGAGCCGAATTCGCGGCCATGCTTGCGAATGCGCTCGGTCTTAAGGCCGAGAGGGGGGCCGCGTTCGAAGACGTCGATCCGGGCGAAGATTACGCCGACGCGATTGCGGCGGCCAGCCAAGCCGGCATAGTTCAAGGACGGGACGGCGACCGGTTCGTTCCGAACGACCCGGTCACGCGCGAGGAGATGGCGGTAATGATCGTTCGCGCTTACGAGGCGAAGTCCGGCAAGAAGGCGCCGGACGCTTCGACGGGCTCGACCGGGTTCGAGGACGAACGGTCTATCTCCGGATGGGCGAGCGATGCGGTCGCAGCCGCTCGTGTGCTCGGTCTCGTACAAGGCAAAGGCTCGGGACGGTTCGAGCCTCAGCATTACGCGACGCGCGCGGAGAGCGCGCAAGTCGTCTGGCGTCTGCTGGAAGCGACGAAATAAAGATGGGGGTCATTCCGCCGACCGCGAGCTTCGTGGCCGGGGGGATGGCCCCTTTTTCGTCTGGTTGCAGTTCAGCCATCTTTGGCATGCCCAATGTGAATTGCAGATGTAGAGATTCTGCCGCGGGATTTATCGCTCTCTGACTCTTTGCCGGTATCCCGTTCAGTCAGTTTCTGCGCCGCATTCTGAATCTGTACGTAGTACCTTTTCCGTTCCTTCGCCGGTATCCCATTCAGTCAGGTTGGTCGTACGCATCCTGTGAGATCAGACATGACCTATCCTCCATTTATCTTTATCCCGACGGCTCAGAAATCTGATGATTTAGCGTTTGGCGACAAGCTATCCCGAATAATCGGTTGATCATCCTTACGGCTGCGAATTAGCGTTCAGCAGCTTCTGTTGCCGTGAGGCTCGGGCCAGTCCGCCAGACTGGGAATGGCTGCAAGACTCCGCGGGCTTCGGATGAGTGATTGTAGAAGAGTGGATGCAATCTACCAGATACCGGATGTTACTGCCAACTGACTCAAAGGGATAGCGGCAAAGGGGGGAAAGGAGATGAGATGGCTGCCTTCCTCTCCTGGCACCATTGACAACGTCATCGCTGATCTTTATATTTATATTTAATAAACATCTAATTAGATAATCATTAAATTTATAAAAGGAGATCGAAGCATGCAACTCGACAAAGTCGTCGCCTACCACAAAGCGCTCGCCGATCCGACGAGAATCCGAATGTTGATTTTGCTTGCGGGCGGGGAGCGGAACGGGCAGACGCTGGCGGAGAAGCTGGCGGTGACGCCCGCGACGATTACGCATCACGCCGCGAAGCTTCGGGAGGCGAGCCTGATCAACGAACGCCGCGACAAAAACACGATCTATTTCTCGCTGAACGATTATTTTCTGAAGGGAAACGCCGAAGCCGCACTGCGCCTCATCTGTCGGGGGGCGGACGGAACGGAAGGAGAAGAGAACATGGAAGAAGAATTGGAGAGAACGCGGGCATCGGTCATTCGCCATTTTTTCACGAAGGAAGGCCGCTTGAAGCATGTGCCGGCGCAGCTTAAGAAGAAGCTGATCGTCCTGGAGCATATCGTCTCGCACTTGGAGAGCGGAAGGAAGTACGCCGAGAAGGAAATCAACGAATTCATCAAGCCATATCACGAGGATTTCGCGACGATGCGCCGGGAGTTCATCATGCACCAGTTCATGTACCGGGAAGACGGCGTATATGAGCTGAACCCGCGCGAGATGTGGGCCAAGTGGCAGCGCCTGTCTTGAACGCGAGAGATGCTCGGGAATAAGACCGTCCGGTTAACTCAAGCCGACGATTAAGCTATACTGGGGTAAACCCGGATCGACGGGGGCAGGAAGAAGGTCGGGATATGCCGTTCTACATCATCGCTTTTCTCGTCGTCGCAGCCGATCAGTTAACTAAAGCATGGGTAAGAGTGCATCTTGAGGTGGGAGAAACGCTGATCCTGTGGGGCAGGGAGTGGACCCGCTTTGAAAATAGCGGCATGGCGGGCAGTCTGCTGCAAGGCTACGGCAGGCTGTTCGGCGTGATTGCCGTCTTGTTCGTGCTGGGCGTGCTGATCTATCGGAAAAAAGGAGAAGCGCCTGGCATTATGATGGACGTCGCGCTTGGCTTTCTCGTAGGAGGAGCGATCGGCAACGGCGTCGATCGTCTGTTGTTCGGTCAGGTGACGGACTTTATCGTCCGATCGGGCGGCATCTTGAACGTTGCGGATCATGCGATCGAGATTGGAGCCGCGTTGACGGTACTGGCCATGATCGTAAGCTGGGCGAGGCGGAAGTTTGCTGGGTAATCGATACGGCGACAGGAGGTAGGTAATGCAATGGCGAAACTCGTATTTTTTATCGGCGGGGCGGGAGCGGGGAAGACGACATTGGCGAAAAAGCTGGCGGCCAGGCGGCGGTCGGTGCTGCTGGACATGGACACGCTGCTGAGACCGGCGGCGGAGGCGCTCATGACGCAGGCCGGGCTGGACCCGAGCGATCGGGATTCGGCCGAATACAAGCGGCTGTGCCGGGATCTGGGCTACCGGATCACGATGGACGCCGCTCTGGAGAACTTGGAGCTGGGCAACGACGCCTACGTGATAGGTCCCTTTACGAAGGAGACGGAAGATCCGGAATGGATCGGCGCGGAGTTGGCGAAACTCGGAGCGGCGGCAGCTGCTGTCGAGGTGAAGGTTGTCGTCGTCCATCTGGCCGACCTGGACGTCTATCGGGAACGTATTGAACGCCGGGCGACGGAGCTGGACCGCTGGAAGCTGGAGCACTGGGCCGATTTCAGCCGCTCGCTGACGAAGAGAGCGCCGAGATGGCCGCTCCCCGAAGGCAGCGTGCTGGATTACGACAATACGGCTCCCTTTGACGAAGAGGAGCTGGCCCGGCTGGAGACGTTTATTTATGGAGCGCCAAGCCGACCTTAAGAATGATCAGCGACCTGTGCCTAGACGCGACGAATGAATAGACATCCCGCAAAGGGGCTGCCCATAAGTAAGGGGCGTACAAGATTATCGTTGATAAAGAAGCGCTTCTGGCACTCATTCATCGATAATCGTTCGGTACGACTCTGATTACTTATGGGACAGCTCCTAATTCTTTTATACGCCTTTTCGACAGACGCCCCCGTCTGGAAACATTTATTTTCGGAAAAAAAACCAGACTTAAGTCTTATTTGAAACTCGACCTTAACAAATTGAGTATATAATAGTATAGGTATAGTATTTCAAGTAAGGAGGACCGCTTGGTCATCGACCCACAACCCAAGATCGTTTCGGATAGGAGCAGGCTATGTTTCAAAACTTGATTGACACATTAATGCAATTTGGCATCTGGGGATTGTTTATTCACTCTTTCGCCGACGCGATCTTTTTTCCGATTCCCGCCTTTTTCCTGCAAGTGCCCTTAAGCTTGATTCATCCCTCCAACGCATTGTGGCTGGCGACGGCCGGCTACGTGGCGTGTTTGCTCGGGACCCCTTTCGGTTACTTGATCGGCAAGCTGCTGGGACAATCGGTCTTGCATAAATTTCTGAAGAAATCCTGGATCGACGGAGCGACGCGGATGTTTCAGAAGAGCGGAGAAGCCGCGATCCTGATCGGTTCCTTCACTCCGATCCCGTTCAAGGTGTTCACGATCTTGTCCGGCGCTCTGAACTATCCGTTATGGAGGCTGATGGTTTACGCCGCAGTCGGACGGGCGGTCAAGTTCTATGCCGTCGGCTTGTTGGTCTATAGCTACGGTCGGGCCGCCGAAGGCATGGTGAAGGATATTTCCCTCTATATCGCCGCGATTGCCATTCCGCTCGTCGTTATTTTCCTCCTGATCAAGAAGAAAATCGCCAAGAAAAAAGCCTCCCAACAACCATCCCAAGACGTTCAAAGCGAATCGGACTAACGGATAACGGGTAAGATGTAGGGGAACGGGGGGATGACGAATGTCGACGGCCGATGATGATCGGATCACGCTGCACGGGTTCAACAACTTGACGAAGACGCTCAGCTTCAATATGTACGATATTTGTTATACGAAAACGAAGGAAGAACGCAAAGCGTATATCGCCTATATCGACGAACAGTACAATTCGGACCGCCTGACTCATATTCTGAGCACCGTTTCCGACATGATCGGGGCGCACGTGCTGAACACCGCCAAGCAGGATTACGTGCCCCAAGGAGCAAGCGTAACCTTGCTCGTCTCCGAAGGGCCGATCGTGGAAGTGCCGGCCGCTTCGTACGAGGAATCGCCCGGCCCGCTGCCGGGCAACGTCGTCATGCAGCTGGACAAGAGCCACGTCACCGTGCACACGTACCCGGAGTACCATCCGAGCGAAGGCATCAGCACGTTCCGCGCGGACATCGACGTTTCGACATGCGGCGAGATCTCCCCTCTTAAGGCGCTTAACTATTTGATCAGCTCGTTCGACACGGACATTATGACGATCGACTATCGCGTCAGGGGATTTACGAGGGACATTCACGGCCACAAGCTATTCATCGACCATAGCATTAACTCTATCCAAAATTACATTCCCGAAGAAATCGTGCGGCAATACGACATGATCGACGCTAACGTGTACCAGGAGCATATTTTCCATACGAAGTGCAAGCTGCGCGAATTCGATCTGAACAACTATTTGTTCGGCTACGGCAAGGACCAGTTGAGCCCGCGGGAGCAAGAAGCGATCACGAGGCAGTTGCAGGCGGAGATGGACGAGATCTTTTACGGAAAAAACAGGACTTGAACCGCCTCGGTGTTGTAGAATAGACGGGATACGATCATGGGGGCGAGAAAATGGACGACAGTCGCGCGAATCCGGCCGCTGAAGGCCAAGACGGGGATGACGGGAAGAAGCTGAGCCAGGCCGAAGCGATCAAGCGCATTCTGGAACGCAAGAAGCAGGGGCGCCAAGGCGCGGGCGGGAAGGGCGGCTTCTCGACGGAGACGAAGAAGATGAAGACGCAAATTCACAAGGTGCAAAACAACCAGAAGCGGCGTACGGGCGTCTGATCGCCCCAAGCAGCCGTTTCGACGCAGAAGGCTTTGTCTCCCGCAGGACCGCGGAGGAGACAAAGCCTTCTTTCGGATGCGCCCGGAGAGGGCGGCGTCGCTTAGAAGTTAAAGTTGTCCGGATCGGAGCCGACCCGCTGGTTGCGGTTAAGGGCATCGATGGCCGCGACGTCTTCCCCGCTGAGTTCGAAATCGAACAAGTCCGCGTTGCCGACAATGCGCGCCGGCTGAACCGACTTCGGAATCGTGACGATGCCGCTCTGCAGATTCCAGCGCAGCACGATCTGCGCGGCGGTTTTGCCATACTTGGCGGCAAGCGCCTCGATGGCTGGGTCCTTCAGCACGAGCCCTTGGGCCAGCGGGGACCAGGCTTCGATCTGAATGCCCTTGGATTGGGCGAATTCGCGGAGCCCGACCTGCGTCAAGTACGGGTGCAGCTCCACTTGGTCGACCGCCGGAACGATTTCCGCTTCGGCAAGCAAGTCTTCGAGGTGGTGGACGTGGAAGTTGCTGACGCCGATCGCCCGGACTTTGCCCGACTTATAAATATGCTCGAGCGCTTTCCACGTTTCTTTGTATTTGCCTTTGACCGGCCAATGGATGAGATAGAGATCCAGATAGTCGAGGCCCAGCTTCTTCAGGCTAAGGTCGAACGCGTCCAGCGTCGACCGGTAGCCTTGATCGGAGTTCCATACTTTGGAGGTGACGAACAGTTCTTCGCGAGGCACCGAGTATTCGCGGATCGCTTCCGCGATCGCTTGTCCGACGCCTTCCTCGTTCCGATAGATCGCCGCGGTATCGATGCTGCGATAACCGTGCTTGATGGCCGTTTTTACCGAATCGACGACTTCGTTTCCTTCCTGGACTTTGAATACGCCCAGTCCGAACCATGGCATGCGTACGCCGTTGTTCAGCGCTACCGAGTCTTGCAGATGAGAGGCCGTTTGGCTCATGATCAATCTCCTCCAATTCGTATGGGAATAGATTATATTTCTAGTATACGCAAGCCGCCGTATAAATTCAAAAACGACGGGATTCGAGCCGGTTCGTTGCGGTCGTCCAAGCCAGCGTGTGGCCGATTCCCGAGCGGAATTCCGCATGGATAGCAATGCCCGCTTGTCCGCCGGATCGCTCCGAGGGTATAATGAATGTGTGACTTAGCCGTTTTACGAATAAATTAGTCCAGTGAATGAAATAATTGCGGATGCGGCGTCGGCGCGAAAACTCGTTCCGGCTTATCTCTCCCTGACAGATATCCGCCGCAGGGCAGGAGGGACGGAAGTCGTGCGCGTTAAAGGAAATCTGCAATTGATGAAAGAGATCAACACGGCGATGATCATGAATCTGCTTCACCGGGAAGGGCGCATGACCCGGGCGGAGCTGACGAAGATCACCAAGCTGAGCGCGACGACGGTATCCGCGCTGATCGAAGAGCTGATCGGGAAAAACTTCGTCGAAGAGATCGGGGAGAAGCCGTCCGCCGGAGCGGGGAGGAAAGCGATCACGCTGCAGATCAACAAAGACGGCGGTTACGTGATCGGCATTTCTTTCGGCAACCGGTATTTGATCTGCGCCGTGCTGAACCTGCACGGTCAACTGATCTCCGAGTACAAGACGAAGATCGCGTTCGGCAACGATTCGCTGGCGGAGCAGATTCATTCCGCGCTGCGGGAGTGCATGGATCAAGCCGAGTCGGTCCGCTCCGAGCGGATCAAGGGAATCGGCATCTCGACGCCCGGCATTATCGACGAGCAGGAAGGCACCGTTCTGTTCTCGAGCTTGCTGAGGCTGACCAACTTCAACTTGAGAAGACAGGTGGCGGCTTTCTTCCCGGACGTGCCGATCAAGATCGTTAACGATTCCAACGCCGCCGCCTTCGCGGAGCATTACTCCGGAGCGGGGAAGGACAAGAGCAGTCTTGTCTACTTCACGATTAACGAAGGCATCGGCGCGGGCATCATTCTGAACGGCCAGATTCATTCGGGCTACCGGGGCTCGGCCGGAGAAATCGGACATATTCCGGTGGACTCCCAAGGGGAGATCTGCAATTGCGGTCAGCGCGGCTGCGTGGAGACCGTATTGACCAGTCCTTTTATCTTGAAAAGGTGCCAGGACGCGGCCAGAGAGCTGGGAGTCGCCGTCCCTGCCGATTTCGAGGAGGCGCTTGCCCGGTACGATGACGGAGAAGCGTGGCTGGAGCCGATCTTCGACCGGATTCTCGACGCAGCGCGGCTGATGATCGCGAGCGCCGTTAACTTCATGAGCCCCGAGGCCGTCATTATCGAGGGATGGATGAACCGCTCCGCGAAATTTTCCGACAAGCTCTCGGACGCCATGGAGAAGTTTCCTTTTCCGTTCCCGTTCACCCGGGATCGGGTACTGCAGGCGTCGTTCGGAGACAAAGGAGCTCTGTACGGCTCCGCGACGATCATGCTGCAAAAAATATTCAGCGCATCCGTTCTGGACTAATTGGGAGGTCATACACATGAGCAACAAAGTTTACGCAGGCATCGATCTGGGCGGGACGAAAATTCTCGCGCTTCTGTTGGACGAGCAAGGAGACGTCGTCTACCGTTCGGAAACCGCCACGCAGGCGCACGAAGGGGCGGAAGCCGTCATCGGCCGGATGGTCGGACTGATTAAGAGCAGCTTGACTTCCGAGCGGGAGCTTGCGAGCATCGGCGTCGCGACGGCAGGCACGTTAAACGCGAAAGAAGGCATCGTCGCGTACGCGGCAAATCTGGGCTGGAACGATATCCCCTTGGGCAAGCGGCTGGAGGAAGAGTTCGGCGTGCCCGTCAGCCTGGAGAACGACGCCAACGCGGCGGCTTACGGCGAGTGGGCGGCAGGCGCGGGAAAAGGCACGCAAAACTGCGTGTACGTGACCGTGTCGACGGGAATCGGGGCGGGCATCGTCAGCTCGGGCCGCCTCATTCGCGGCAGAGACAACAGCGCGGGCGAGCTGGGTCATATTACCGTCGACATGAACGGTCCCCGCTGCACCTGCGGCAACGCGGGCTGCCTGGAGCTGTACGCCTCCGGAACGGCAATCGCGAGAAACGCCGGGAAGCTGGCCGCCGAATATCCCGAGAAAGCCGCGGCTCTGCTCGGCAAAGCCGGGGGAGCGGCGCTGACCTCGCGTCATGTCGCGGAAGCGGCAGCCGAAGGCGACGAGCTGTCCATGCGCGTGCTGAGAGAAGCCGGTCACGCGCTGGGCAACGGCATGGTCACCATCATCCACGTCATGAATCCGGAAGTGGTTGTCATCGGAGGAGGCGCCGCGAACATCGGCGCCGCGCTGCTCGATCCGATGCACGAAGCGATCGCCGACCGCGGCATCTCCTCGATGGCGGCGGGCGTCCGCTTCGTTGGTCCGACGCTGGGCAAGGAAGCCGGAGCGATCGGCGCGGCGCTGCTCGTCGGGCAATAGGAAGCCCCGTTTTGCGCGGGTCAGGCAAAAAATAAGAAGTTCGTAGGAAGCTTGCGAAGCTGGCCGTCGGACGGATTGTTGATGACACGCCCGTTCCAGACGAGAGACGTCGAGCCGCCGCCGTCGAGGTTGTAGCCGTTGATCGCCCCGAAGCGCTTCAGCAAAATCTGCATCTCCGCCAGCGTCGCGCCAGAGCTGCCCTTCTCGTTGTAGCCGTCGACGACGAGGAACAGCAGCTGGTCGTCCTTGTAATTGGCGATGACCGTGCGGGGTGCCCGTTTCGGGCTTGTCTGCCACTTGGCCGGGATTTCCGCGGATCTCCCGTTCTGCAGCAGAATCGGCACGAAAGAAGCGCCGAACTTCGGGCTCTTCGCGTCGAGCTGCGACTTGTTGGAGAATTTGCCGCCGATCAGCTTGTTGCTCTCGTTCATGCCGACGAAGAACAGGTCCTTGTACGTCGGCTGGAACCCGCCCACGTATTCGCCGTCGACGATCGTCGTTCCGAGCGGATACCGCTTGCCGCCCCCGTCCGCGAAGCCGCCGCCGTTGATCCCGATAGCGGCTTTGTAGCGTTTGACCGCCTCGAGCGTCGTTTCCGCCCCGCCTTGAACGTCCTTGCCGAGCACGAGCTTCATGGCGTCTTCCTTCTTCAGCTTGATTTTCAGCGCGTAGCCGTTGAAGTGCTGGCTGTTCAAGGGGAACAATTGCGCCGTCAGCTTGTCCGAATTCATCGTGGAAGCCGGCTTGCCAAGCTTGCTCGTAATGCGCTTGTCGTAGATTTGATAAGGCCGCGCGGCTTGCTTGGAGGCGACTTCGGCAATCTGGTTCATGTCGGCGTTCGTCTTGTTGTACAGCGCGATCTGCTTCTTGATCGATTGGCCGGTGCCTTGGGCCAGAAGCTCGGCCTGACTCAAGCCGTCCATCACCGGGGCGGTGTCGGCGCTCAGATCGGACGATCGCGCTTCATTCGCCGGGTAAGCCGAGTCGGACAGCGCAAGCTCGACGTTCGAGACGAGCAGCCAGGCCAGCAGACCGAGAAAAGGAGCGGTCGCCAGGAGCAGCGTCCGGTTCATCGATCGGATGGAGGCGCTGCTCATTTCAGCACGTCCAAACTCTTCTTCAGCTCGTTAAGCTGCTTTTTCACTTCCGCGAGCTGCGTGTACAGCTTGTTGCTGTTGTCGGTTTTCGTATCGGCGTTGTCCTTGGCGAAGGTGAGCAGCTCGTTTAGCGTCTGCACCTGGCCGTCCAACTGCGCCATTTGCCCCTGAAAATCGGCTTCCAGCTCCGCGATCCGACTCTCGTAATCTTTCTGCATCGCCGCGATCTGCGAGGCGGTCTGCCGTTCCAGATTCGCGGACACCTGCTGCTGAATCCGGTCGGAATACCATTTCGTTCCGTAGACGCCCCCTGCGATCAGGGCCAGCCACAATAGGACGAAGAAGAGCGCGACGCCCTTGCGCCTGCGCCTGGACGATCTCTCTCTGTAAGTGTCGGCAGGTACGGTCTGGTTTGTCTCCACTCCCAATTCTCTCATCTCTCTTTTTCTAGCACCTCTCTTGTTGTCTATCGATATCCGCAGACTTCAGAATAGCTTGTCGAATTATGAACGCAGAACAAGCCGTAAAGTTGCTCTCGTCATGGGATTGTAACATACTTTCGAACGGAAGATGCCGTTCGGGACGGAATAGGCTCTTACCAATAAGTTCCGGCCGGAATTCAGCCCTTCCCGCCTCGCGGGGCGCGCCGGAAGCCGAAGACCTTTACGTGCACGAGCCATTTGCTGACCCAGTACGACGCGATATACAGCACGATGAAGACGAAGAGAAGCGGGCGGAACAGCAGCCAGCAGGCGACCCAGAGGAGAAGAATCTGCCAGGGCTTCATTCTCTTGAGGAAGTTCGGGAGCAGCAGGATTCGGTAAAACCAGTACGATTTCTGCAGCGTCTCCAAGTATTCGTCGCGCGTTTGCTTATTGTCGGGATCCAGGCGAACCGCGGCGCTCATCCGCTCCAACGCCTGCTTATAGTCGCTTCTCTGATCGGCTGCCCAGCCGGTGTAGAGCAGCACTTGCACGTTCTCCGGCTCTTCCCTCAACGCGGTTCTCTCCGCTTCCATGGACGCGTTGTACTCTCCGGACAGCGCGGCCGCGTACGAATAAACCGCGTAGCTCTCGGCGGAATGATCCAAGGCGACGGCTTGCAGGAGCAGGTCCTTGGCTTCAGCTACGTTTTTCGACAACAGCAGGTACTGGGCTTTTAAACGATAGATATAGCCTTCTTCCGGAAATAACCGCAGCATCTCCTCGGCGGTTCGCTTGAACGGCTCCCAATTTTGTCGCTCGTAATAGACGAACAGCCGGGTTCTCCACGCCAGCTCCGATTCGGGATCCCGCGCAAGCGCCTCTCCGCTCCAATGGAGCGCCTTGTCCATGTCGAGAAATCGGTATACGAAGGCCAGCCAAGCAAGCGCCTCGGCATCGTCCGGATCCTGCCGGATCCATTCCTCCGCTTCGTTCAGGGCGTCCTTATACCGCTCCCAAGAGACTAACTGCAAGATTTTATGCAAATACGGATGGCGGACTTGAAGGTGTTCCACCGGCGACTCCTCCTCAACGCAGCCTATGCTCTTTCATATAATCCAGCACTACCTGATAGTCTTTGTTCGAGTCGCTGAAGGTGGCGTAGTTTTTGGCCGTTTGAAACCACTCCAGCGTGGAAGGCTTTCTTTGTTTCAAGCTTTGCGAGAGATCGTCGTTCGTGATCGGTTGGATGCTGCCGGATTGCAGCGATCGCCGAAGAGCCGATTGCGTTGCCTCGTCCACGAGCCGGTTCAAGTCCGCCCCCGAGAACAGGTTCGTCTGCGACGAAAACTTGCGGAAGTCGAGCTCCTGCTGCGGTTTTTCCGACGTTTTCAGCCGCAGGATCGTTTCCCGTTCCGCCGCGCCGGGAGGGGCGACGAAAGCCAATTGGTTGAACCGTCCGGGCCGGCGCAGGGCCGTGTCCAAGTACCAGGGCGTATTCGTTGCCCCGATGACGAATACCTCTTGATTAAAGGAGTGCAATCCGTCGAGCTCGATCAGCAGTTGGTTAACGAGCATGCGTTCATGATGCTGGCGCATCTGGTGGCGGCTGCCCCCCAGCGCGTCCAACTCGTCGATAAACAGCACGCAAGGCTTCTCCGTGCGCGCCTTCTCGAACAGATCGTGCAGGTTGTGCTCGCTCTCTCCGATATACATCGATAGGATCGCCTGCAATTCGAGATGGATGAAGTTCGCTTTGATCTCCCCGGCAACCGCCCGGGCGAGGAACGTTTTGCCGCAGCCGGGCGGACCGTAGAGGAGTAGGCTTCCGCCGGCTTGCATGCCGAACGCCTGGAACAACTCGGGCTGCTGGAGGGGAAGGATGAAGTTCATGCGTATCGTCTGCTTCACTTCCTCCAAACCGCCGACGTCCGCGAACGTCGTGCCGGGTTGCTCCGTTTCCACGAGCGATTGCTTGTCCTTGTCGAAATGGATGACCTTGAGTTTAGGACGTTCCTTGTTTTTTTTCTCGTCGTCGAAGATGGTAATCGCTCCCGTCTATAGAATGCATTTTACACCTATTCGTCAAAATGGGACAAAAATCCTTTTGTAAGAAGCATAGAGCGACGCAGGATTGGAACGAACGTCTCGTTGCATTCCAGGCGGGCGCTTGATGCATAGTTTTCGCAAACTCGTGACTTCAGGCATGAGTTAGAAAACATCGGATAGGACGTGGCTTATGCCACGTTAACTATCCGACACATGTTTAGGTGACGATTACAACAATCCCTTTAATGTCAAGGTTTCTATAGGTGAATATCGCTGACATAGGTTATCCTGTAATCAGAGGTGATCATATGTCAGAAATAAAGCGTGGTCGTGGTTACGTCTATGCCATTCAGTACCACATCGTATGGGTGCGTAAAGTACCGACACAAGATACTTGTGGAAGAAGTCGACGTAAGACTAAAAGAAATTCTTATTCGGATTGCATCCGATAACAACTTCACTATATCTGAAATTGAAAGCGACTCCGATCACATTCATCTCTTAGTGGAATGTACACCACAGCATTCAATACCTGGTATGATTAAAGCGTTAAATTTTGTTGCAACAGTCAGTGAACATACAGAAGAGCAGATAAGAACGTATATCCAAAATCAGAAAGTGAAGTGAAAAGCAATGGTGGTGAATAAAGCTTATAAATTCCGAATTTATCCCACGCCAGAACAAGCAACACTCATTAACAAGACGATTGGATGCGCTCGATTTGTGTATAATCGTTTTCTAGCCCTATGGAGTGACACCTATAAAGAGACAGGAAAGGGCTTATCTTATGGAGCATGTTCTGCTGAACTCACCAAACTAAAACAAGAAATAGACTGGTTGAGAGAACCGGACAAATTTTCTTTACAAAATGCACTGAGGAATTTAAGTGACGCATACAATCGATTTTTCAAAAAACAAAACGATGCGCCAAAGTATAAGAGTAAAAAGAATCCTGTACAGTCCTATCAAACAAACTACACGAATGGAAATATTGAAATTGTAGACAATCAGATCAAGTTGCCTAAACTTGGACTTGTGAAATGGGCTAAAAGCCGTGAAGTTGAAGGGCGAATCCTGAACGCTACGATTACACGCAGGCCAAGCGGGAAATACTTTATATCCGTGCTTGCAGAAGTCAACATCCATGAGTTGCCGAAAACAGGCAAAGAAGTTGGCATCGATGTTGGGTTGAAAGATTTTGCAATTCTATCCAATGGTGTAGTCGTGGGCAACCCCAAATTCTTTCGCAGATGGGAAGAAAGACTGGCAAGAGCACAGCGTAAACTTACCCGTATGATGAAAGGCAGCAGCAACTGGAACAAGCAGCGCATCAAAGTAGCGCGTATTCACGAGAAAATCATGAATGCTCGTACGGACTACTTGCATCAGATTTCAACGCATATTGTCAAAAACCACGACATCATTGCGATTGAAGATTTACAGGTAGCCCATATGGTCAAGAATCGTAAGTTAGCCAAGGCCATTAGCGAGGTTTCCTGGTCGATGTTTCGCTCCATGCTAGAGTACAAAGCGAAGTGGTATGGCCGCATAGTAGTGGCTGTAGGCCCAACATTCGCATCTTCGCAATTATGCTCCTGCTGTGGCTATAAGCACAAAGATGTAAAAGATTTGAAGTTGCGTGAATGGGACTGCCCGGAATGTGGAGCGCATCACGACCGAGACTTTAACGCAAGCCTGAACATTCTTGCCGAAGGCAAAAGACTTCTTACTGTGTAATCCTTACACGAACTGTCGGAACGACAGGGTTAGCTTGGTGAACTTCTCTTCGTTAGAAGGGACTACCCAAGAATCTCGTGACTTTAGTCATGAGAGGTTCAAGAAAGGAAGCTAAACCGATAGACTCGTTGTAGGACGTCGAATCGGAGCGCGATCGACGGGAAGGAGGACACCGCCATGATTGTCATAGGCCTGGCCGGCTGGGGGGACCACGATCCGTTGTATCCGCCGGGGACGCCGGCGAAGGACAAGCTCAAGGGGTATGCCAGGCATTTCGCCATCGTGGAGATGGACAGCGCCTTCTACGCGGTGCAGCCTCCGGACAGGATGGCGCGCTATGCCGAGGAGACGCCGGAGGGCTTCGGCTTCGTCGTCAAAGCCTATCAGGGCATGACGGGCCATCTGCGAGGCAAGCCCTATTACGAGAACGACAACGACATGTACGGCTCGCTGCGGGACAGCTTGACTCCGCTTCGGGAAGCCGGCAAGCTGACGGCGGCGCTGTTCCAATATCCTCCCTGGTTCGATTGCACGAAAGAGAACGTCCGATTGCTGCGCGAGACGAAGAAAAGGATGGAAGGTTTCCCGTGCGCGCTCGAGTTCAGGCACCAGAGCTGGTTCGTGCCGGAGATGAGGGAGAGAACCCTTGCTTTCATGCGGGACGGGGGCTGGATTCACAGCGTGTGCGACGAGCCTCAGGCGGGTATCGGGTCGATCCCGATCGTTCCCGTGGCGACCAGCCCGGACTACACGCTCGTCCGCCTGCACGGCAGGAACGTAGGGGGCTGGAACCAGAGCGGCAACGCCAATTGGCGGGCAGTCCGCTACCTGTACGATTACAAGGAGAGCGAATTGGACGAGTGGACCGCGATCGTCCGGCGCCTGGCGGAGCAAAGCCGGACGGTGGGCGTCATTTTCAACAACAATTCGGGCGGACATGCGGCGGGCAACGCCAAGCAGCTGATGCGCATGCTGGGACAGCCCGTATACGAGCTTCCGGTCGTTCGCGCGCCGGAGCAGCTGGATTTGTTTAACATATAGAGACGAAGGGATTGGCGAACATGCTTAGATTCGGCATTATCGGAACGAACTGGATTACGGACGACTTCATCGACGCGGCGAAGAGGAACGACGATATCGCGCTGACGGCGGTATTCTCCCGAACGGAGGACAAGGGCCGCGCGTTCGCGGACAAGCATGGCATTCCGCACGTCTATACGGATCTGGAACGGTTCGCGTCAGCAGAAGAGTTCGATGCCGTCTATGTCGCGAGCCCGAATGCGGCCCACGCCGATCAGGCGATTCTGATCATGGGCAAGGGCAAGCACGTGCTGTGCGAAAAACCGCTCGCATCCAACACGCGCGAGGTGCGACGGATGATCGAGGCGGCGAAGGAGAACGGCGTGCTGCTGATGGAAGCGATGAAGTCGACGTTTACGCCGACGTTCCGGGCGGTGCGGGACAATTTGCACAAGATCGGAACGGTGCGCCGGTATTCCGGCAGCTACTGCCAATATTCGTCGCGCTACGATCTGTACAAGCGGGGAGAGCTGCCGAACGCGTTTAATCCGGCATTGTCGAACGGCGCGCTCATGGACCTCGGCGTCTATTGCCTCTATCCGCTCGTCGTGCTGTTCGGTGCGCCGGAGCGGGTACAGGCGAGCGCCTTCAAGCTGGCATCCGGCGCGGACGGAGCAGGCAGCCTGCTGCTCGGCTACGAGGGAATGGACGCGGTCGTGCATTACTCGAAAATCGTTGACTCGTACTCGAGCGCCGAGATTCAGGGCGAGAACGGAACGATCGTATTCGATAAAATCAGCCGTCCGGACACGGCGCACATCCGTTATCGCGACGGATCGGTCGAGGAGCTGACGCAGCCTCAGGAGGACAACGCGATGTACTACGAGGTGCGGGAATTCGCCGATCTGATCGCGGCCGGGAAGCTGGAGTCGGACGCGAATTCTTACGCCAACTCGATCAAGGTCATGGAGCTGATGGACGAAGCCCGCAGGCAGACGGGGCTCGTCTACCCGGCGGACAAGGAGTAACGCGTGTCGGTCGTCAACAGGCTTCGGGTTTTTAACTTTCTGTACTTCGCCATGTTCGCGCTGTTCCTGTCGTTCCTTCCCGTCTATGCCGCGAAGGTCGGCATATCGGGAACGCACATCGGGTTCGTGCTCGGCGTAGGCAGCTTCGTCAGCATCGTCTCCCAGCCGCTGTGGGGAATGGTCAGCGACAGGACGAAGACGATCAAGAACGGCCGGAGGCTGGGTATTCGACGAATTCGGCGGAGCCGCGCTGTATCGGGGAATGGCGGCCATGGCGCTGCTCGGACTGCTGCTCGGCGTCTATCTGGTTAAGAGACCGTCGGTAAATCTATCTCGGTGAGGCGAATAATCGTGGAAAATAAACAAATCGGAGTCATCGTGGAGCAAGGACCGCCGGATTGGGCGATCGTGCAGCAGAGGAACGGTTCGGCGGCCATCGGGCTGTCCGGGAAGTGGCGCACGGACGAGCCGGCGCGCGAGGCGCAGGCGTACGCCCGGGTCGTTCGCGAAGAAAGCGCGGAGACGGTCGTCGATTGGACGAAGGCGGAGATGACGGACGACCGCGGCTGGCGTGTCGTCCTGGACAACGTTCCGGCCGGCGGCCTGTACCGGATCGAGACGTGCTTGCGGATCGATGGCAATCCTGCGCTGGAGTGGGCC